>JAQVLM010000148.1 GCA_028704125.1 Opitutales bacterium | reverse complement strand
ATCCGCTCCAACCGGTTTTCCGGTCAGTTCCTCATTGCCAATGACATCCAGAACATCGTCCGCAATTTGGAATGCACGCCCAAACAGGTGACCCAGACGCTCCATCTGAGGGAGACATGCCCGCCCCGAATCCGACATCATGGCACCCATGCAAAGCGTCGCCGAAAACAATGCACCGGTCTTCCGTTCCTCGATGCGCTGAATCTCATCCATGGATACTTTTTGTGTTCCCTTCTCAAGAAGGATGTCATCCATCTGCCCACCCACAAGCATCGCCGGACCCGAAGCCTTTGCCAGCAACCTCACCAAACCTATGGCCAATGACGGGTCCGACTCATAGCCTTGGCTGAGAATCTCGAACGCAAAGGCAAGCAAACCATCGCCGGCAAGGATCGCCGTCGCCTCATCGAATGCCACGTGACAAGTGGGCTGCCCGCGGCGCAAAGGACTATCATCCATCGCGGGAAGATCATCGTGAATCAGGCTGTAGGTGTGCACCAACTCAACCGCCACCGCGGCTGGAAGCGGGTTTGCGATGCCATTGAACATTTTATGGGCGCCCACCAGCATGAGTGGTCGTAGACGCTTGCCTCCGGCCTTCACACTCATTCGCATCGCCTTCGCAAGGCGAACCGGGACATCCCCGAACACCAGCCAACGATCCAACTCCAACTCAATGTCTTTCTGAAAACCCTTAAGCTGCTTACTGAACAAATCTTCCGTCATACCCCAAATGCAAAGAAAGCCTCTATCTTTGGCAAATCATCTTCGCCGCATCCCGATGGGCACGGTAGCCATCCCCTAATCCATCCCATAACCCTCCGTTTAGCAAGATTTGGGATTGCGTTTTATCAGTGAAGGGTCATCAGAATGACACGATGCGGGGCCGGAAGGATACTCTATCATGCTAAACGCCAACAAGGTGGAGATCCCAGTTTCACATCTCCCGCAACGTCAACATCCCATTTCATCATGCCAACATACGAATATTATTGCTCCGACCCGACGTGCGGAAACGAGTTTGAATGCTTCCAGTCCATGAAGGATCCGGTTTTGTCAGAATGCCCGAAATGCGGCAAATCGACGCTCAAACGCAAAATTGGAACTGGCGCTGGAATCATCTTCAAAGGCAGCGGGTTTTACGAAACGGATTATAAACGCAAAAGCGCGTCAAACGCTTCACCGATCAACCCCATCCCAAAGAATGACGCTGCTTCAACCGCTTCAACAGCCACAAGTGAGCCGGCCAAAGCCAGTGCCACGGCAGGATGAAAGCCTCCCGATTGATGACTTGATCTTTGCCGATTCCGCATTGCCGGTTTCAACAGATTCGGATTGCATCCGACCGCATGCCTGTTTTTATTAGGCGACATGACGAATACGCGTGTACTCCATCAGGCCCCTTCCTCGATTTCGGCTTTCATCAGTTTTGTTTTCTGGGCAATTGCAGGAGCCTTTCTAGCGTTTGCCGTTCTTCTTTTCCAGCCGCCCAAGCCAATCACCGGACTTGAACAACTCCCGAAACACCCAGGTCCCGGAGAAGCGAAAAACATCACCGAAAAATACATGATCGTCGATAACACGGTCCGGTATTTTGACATGGGCAGCATGGGATTTCAATGGGATGTTCTGCGCCGTCAGATACTCGGTGCATTGAACGCCTCGATCGAAATCAGCGCCGGTGACATCAATGCCTGGGTTTCACGCGAGTTCCAGGAGATCAGTGGGCAACCCCTCTCCCACGAAAAAATGCCATCTGTCAAAATCGCTCCGGAAACACCCCGTTTCTTCATCCACAAAGGGGTCATGCAAGTGACGATGCCTTTCAAAATGGACGCCTTCTCCCTTTCCCATAAGTTTAGATTGACGTCCAATGGCAGTTTTGCCGCTGGATCGGATGGCCCAAAGTGGAAAGCGCATTCGATCTACATCAATTCCGCTCCTATTCCATTTCCGAACACAATCTATGCACTGGTCGAGCCCATGCTCGTGAAGAGTCTTGCGGAAAACGAAGAAGCGGAAAAACTTGGAACCGTCTGGCAAAACATTCAGCGCATCGACGTGACAGACAAAACGCTGCGCTTTGTGATGAAGGGTGCTCCTGCCCCAGCGGCTCAGAGTTGAGCATCAGGCTTCTACCATATTTTGCAACCATATGGACTGCTGCTTGACTCAGAATCCATTATGATGGGTTGTGGGCTTCATTTTGGAGGGTATCTAAATCGGTAAGATATCTAGCTAGCCTGAGTTGTTTTATAATCTATCCATCCAAAACACCACCTACTCCCAGTATTTTTTCATTGAGATTTCAGCATTTCCTTTTCCCTTCATTTCCATCGCGATCTATGATCCTACCATTTCACAAAAACCCCAATGTGACTTGGTCCTTGGTTTTTTGCATTTTGGCTTTGTCATTTATTCTCCTTGCTTGGCAAAGAATGCTAACAGACGGAATAACTGGTGACGAAGGATTCTACCTTTTATGCGGACACCTTACAGCCGATGGGCAAAAGCCTTACGCTGATTTCGGATTCACCCAACCGCCTGCATTTCTGTGGTTATGCGCCAGAATGCTCCCGCTCTTGGATTGGAGTGTTTCCGGGATACGTACGCTTAACGTCATCCTTATCTGCCTATCCCTAACCTTCGCGAGTTTGCATCTTTATCAATCCAAAGGACCGCTCGCCGCTCTGCTGGTTTGGATTCTCGCCATTGCATCACCGGGCTGGATTGACGCGTCCGTTCTGGGGAAACCACATGCTCTGGGTGGTTTGATTCTGACAATGGCATCCATCGTTGTCCTTTCCACCCATAGAATTGCAGTTCGCTGGGGACTTTTTCTCTTGCTCGCTTCATTTGGATGCCTCACCCGATTCACACTCGCTCCCTATTTCGCTATCTGCTTCCTGCTGCTACTCGTTGAAACACCCACTTGGAAATGGAGATCTGCAGCAATAATCATATTCATTCTATCAGGGGCATCCATTATCTATTCCATTCATGGAGGCAACTGGGAAGGCTTCTACTTTTGGACCATCGACTACCATATGCTAAGGGTCTTGCCGCCAAAGGGAGATGGAAGGATTCCAGCCTACATGCACATGCTGGATGGCTGGAGGCATGCTCCGGCGGTCTGGACAGCGTTAATTCTGGGTTTGTTAATACGAAGGACTGACCGCAAAACCCGGGTTGCAAGCCTAGGGCTTGTCATAACCGCTTTGAGTGTTGTCTCCACCGAGAGAAGCTATGGAGATTATGCAACACCCTTTGTTCCCGCAGCCATATTCCTGCTTGCTACTATAGTCGGACCGAAATTCGACGACTTCCGACACCTTCGTTCATGGCCCTTTCTCTTCCCAATTTGCATGGTCATCGTTGTTTGGTTTGGTTGGTCTAATCGGCCGGTATTATCGGTGCATCCGGACCGCAATTACCTCAAATGCGTGGCCGAAACAGCTGCCTTCGTTAAACAACACCTCATTCAAGGTTCCCAGGTTGTTTCCTCTGTTCCTGAAATCCCCGTTGAAGCCCGGTTGCGAATGCCCCTGAAGCTTTCAATGGGAAGGTTTTCGCTCTCGGAGACAATTGACCAACAAAGAGCCGACAGAATCGGGGTGTGCACTCCAATTGATTTCTTTCAATTCCTGAAAGATCGTGACACGAAAGCGTTCATCGGGTCAACACAGGCATTCAACAATTTCGCGTTTTCGATACCTGAAATTTATTATACTTCTGAATACTTCATATCCCAGTTTCAAATTCTGTTGGAAACCCAATACTCACTATGTCATGTAAATTCGCACTATGTTGTGTTCTTGCGAAAACCATCGAATCCAGCAGAAGAAAACATGGACGAATAAAAACAAACACCGTCTGCAATCGACTGGGTATCATTTCGTCCCATATCATATCCCATTCATTCATACCGAAGGGCTTCGACCGGATGCAGGCTGGCGGCTCTCCATGCCGGATACAGGCCGAAACCGACTCCGATAACAGAACAGACCAACACGGCAATACCTGTCCATAGCCATGGGAACAACATGGGCACCTTCATGAAATGGGCGACCACGTTTCCGACGATCACACCCATGGCAATCCCCAGGACGGCTCCGGTCTCTGAAAGCAAAACCGCTTCGAGCAGGAACTGAATGAGCACATCCCTTCGACGGGCACCAATTGACTTGCGCACCCCAATCTCACGGGTGCGCTCAGTTACGCTCACGAGCATGATGTTCATGATTCCGATTCCGGAGCACACCAGTGCGATCGCGCTGATCAACAATCCGCCGGTTCCCACAATCGCCGCAATCTTTCCAAACGCCTCCTGCAACGAATCATTGGAGGTGATTTCGAAATCGTTCGGATCCTCAGGCTCCAACCCCCTGGCCAATCGAAACCGGCCAATCGCGAGGTCCTGAGTCGGCATCATGCTCACCGCCGAAGGGGCCTGCACCGCCATTTGCATACTTCTCCAACCGCCCCAGTAGTTCGCCACAAATCGGGAAACCGGAACCAGCACAATGTTGTCCATGCTCTGCCCGAAGATTTCTCCACGCTCCGCCAAAGTCCCGACCACAGTGTAGCGATGGCCACTCATCAGGATCGTTTGTCCAACTGGATCCTGGTTGGGAAACAACTCGGATTGAACCTCCTTACCGATCACGGCGACGTATCGGGCAAACTCAACATCCGAATCGGTGAGGTTACGCCCCGCATCCAGATCATACTTGTTGGTCATGAGGAAGTGTTCATTGGTTCCAACCAACGTGATCCGCGGCTGAGTCTGTCGATCGGAATACCGCGCACGCTGCCCCCCGTGATAGGCTAACAAGGATACCGGCACAGCTTCCTCGTCCATCATGTCCTTGAAGGCGTAGGCCTGTTGCGGGGTAATCCGGGGACGACGGCGCCAACTGTCTTCTCCTCCCGAGAACTGAATAGCCGGCTCGCGGGTGATGTTGAAAACATTCGCCCCAAGGAAACTGAGGCCGGAATCAATGCTCTGGCGCATCGCACTCAGCGCAGTCATCACACCGACCACCGAAAACACCCCAATCGCCACCCCCAGAATCGTCAGACTGGAGCGGAGCTTATTGCTCCCCACAGCCCCGAGCGACAGCCTCACAATATCCGCTGCCCGAATCGTCCGCCGACCCTTTCGCTGTGAGTCTTCCCTACTCATGACGCAAAGCCTCCGCCGGATCCAATCTGGCCGCCTGGAAGGCAGGCGCGAAACCCGAAACCAATCCTGTGCCTACGGCAATCAACACAGCCACTACAATCAATTCCATCGACATCACCAGAGGAAAATGCGGCGCAACCATCGTCACCACGCTCTTGATTCCCCATGAACAGCCCAATCCGACCAAGCCCCCGAGCAGACAGATCATGCAGGATTCCACCAAAAACTGCAGCAAGATCGCCCGACGTCTGGCACCCAGGGCTCTGCGCGTCCCGATTTCACGGGTGCGCTCCTTCACACTCACAAATGTGATGTTCATGATTCCGATCGCCCCCACGAACAAGGCAAGGCCAGTCACAAAAAAACCAGCTACCGCAATCCCCATTTTCACCGGGCCCAACTGTTTTTCGATCATGTCCGACTGATTGACTTCAAAATCCTCCGCTTCTCCAGGCTCAAGCCCCCGGACCCGGCGCGTAGCGCCGATGATTTCGTCGCGGGCCTCCGCAATCGTAGCATCCGGATGCTTCTTCACGCGAATCGTGGTCGTGTCCCACCATGGGTTTACAAAGAACTTCCGAAGGGAAAGCAGGGGAATCACTCCATTCGAGTCAAAGCTCTGAAGGCCCAGGAAACTGCCTTGGCGGGCAAACACACCTACCACCCTGAAACGGATATTCCGAACCCTCACATCCTTACCAACCGCCTGCTCGACGCCCTCAGGGAATAGGGTATTCGCGACATCATAACCCAACACAATCACGTTCCGCCCGGCTAATGCCTCATTGTCGGTAAAAAACCTCCCGTGCTCAATATCCCCCGTATTGATCAAGGTGAAATCCGAATTGGTGCCGATCACCTCCACGCCTCCAATGTTGCGCTGATCGCGGTCGATGCGCTGGCGACTCCCCACCGTTGGTACCGCGATCACGAGGTTCGAATCCGCAGTCCCTGCGATGATCTGGTTAAGGTCATCCGCATAGCTCGACTTCATATTAGGCCGGTTCCGATACATCATCCATTCATCTCCGACATCCTTCCACGGAAACTTCTCGACGTAGAAGACGTCGTTTCCCAACATGGAAAGACTGTCCCTGAATCCGATGTCGATCCCCTTGATCGCCGTCCCCATAAGGGTAACCGCCAAGATCCCGATGATCACCCCAAGCGCAGTGAGCAAGGAGCGCATCCGGTGCACATTGACCTGCTCCAGGGCGATGCGGATGGCTTCCGCCAACTCATACCAGGACTTTCTCATTTGTGGCTTGTCGGCGAATCACTTTCGATACGGCCATCCCTCAGGCGCACACAACGCCGGGCATGCTGCGCAATGTCATCCTCATGCGTGACCACAATCAGGGTGTTTCCCTGGCGGTAAAGCTCCTCAAAAAGGGCCATGATCTCCTCACCCGTCCGGGAGTCGAGGTTACCGGTCGGCTCATCCGCGAGAATAATGGATGGACGGTTAACCAAAGCGCGTGCGATCGCCACCCGCTGGCGTTGTCCTCCGGAAAGCTCATTTGGCCGATGGCGCAGACGGTCCGCCAACCCAACCTTTGTCAGAGCCTCCTCTGCCCGCTGCAACCTTGTGTGGCTATCTAGTCCGGCATACACCAACGGCAGCTCAACGTTTCGCAGGATAGTCGCCCTCGGCAACAGGTTAAAGCTTTGGAATACGAATCCGATGCGCCGGTTACGGATGTCCGCCAGCTCGTTGTCGCTCATTTCTGCGACATCTTCCCCACCGAAATGGTAGTGACCCTCCGTCGGCGTATCCAGGCACCCCAACAAATTCATCAACGTCGATTTTCCGCTTCCCGATGGACCCATCACCGCGACATAGTCGTTGGGATAGATCTTCAGATCGACCCCATCCAACGCGTGAACCCGGATCTCACCGAGATCATAAATCTTACGCACCCCGATGATCTCAATCACCGGATCACGATTCGGCTCTTTTCCCTGACTCATCGCCACCTCAGCGCTTTCCTTTTGGACCGGCCTTACCTTCCTTGTCCGAACCGTTCTCCTTCACACGCACCAAACTTTCATGCTTGAGTTCGCGTGTCAGGACTCCGTAGTTGCCGGTCACAATCGTCTGGCCTTCGTCCAGACCCGATACGATCTGAATGTTCCGACTGTCCGCAATCCCAGTCTCCACTTGTGTGAGGATCGCCTTCCCATCCCGGATCACAAACACCACGCGCTGCATGCTATCGCGTGCATTCTCCTTGCGATTGTCCGATGGTTTTTTGCCGGAGTCC
>JAQVLM010000003.1 GCA_028704125.1 Opitutales bacterium | reverse complement strand
CAGATGTGGCAGAGTCCGATCGCGATTACTATTTGGAACGTAAGTATCCCAGCTTCGGAAACCTTGCCCCTCGCGACATTTCGAGCCGTTCCGCAAAGGAGGCCTGCGATGATGGCCGCGGTATTGCCCACAACGAAGGTGGAAACGGAGTGTTCCTGGACTTCGCGGATTCCATCAATCGCCTCGGAAAAGCCAAGATCGCGGAGCGTTACGGGAATTTGTTCGACATGTATGAATGCATCACCGGAGACAACGCATACGGGACTCCGATGCAGATTTATCCGGCACTCCACTACACGATGGGCGGTCTTTGGGTCGATTATAAGCTGATGACCACGATCCCCGGATGTTTCGCCCTCGGGGAATGCAATTTCTCGGATCATGGAGCCAACCGTTTGGGCGCTTCCGCGCTGATGCAGGGTCTGGCCGATGGGTATTTCGTGATCCCGTATACCCTTGGCGATTACCTCGCGGGTGATCTGGGATTGGCCAATGCAGGCAAAGCCAAGACCGATATGAAGGCCTTTGGTGAAGCCGAAAAGTCGGTCAAGGACCGCACGGAGCGTCTCCTTTCGGTGAAGGGCAAGCGGAGTGCCCGCAGCTTCCACAAGGACTTGGGTCACATCATGTGGGAATACGCCGGTATGGCGCGCAATGAGGAGGGCCTCAAGAAAGCGATCGCTTTGATCCCGCAGTTGCGTGAGGAGTTCTGGAAGAACGTCAACGTTACGGGAGTGGGGGCTGAGTTGAATCAGGAACTGGAACGTGCCGGGCGTGTCGCGGACTTCCTCGAGTTTGGTGAATTGCTTTGCCGCGATGCTCTTGATCGCAAGGAATCCTGCGGCGGTCATTTCCGCGTCGAGAGCCAGACCCCGGATGGGGAAGCCAAACGCGATGACGAGCAATTCTGCAATGTCTCCGTATGGGAATATCAGGGACAGGGCAAGGCTCCGGTTAAACACGTCGAGAACCTCGAGTTTGAATACTGCAAGCTTGCGGTGCGCTCCTACAAGTAATCCTGAACAACGAATTTGTTTCGAAAACCATGAATCTGACACTTAAAGTCTGGAGGCAGAAAGACAAAGAGTCCGAAGGCAAGCTCGTTGCCTATGACATCAAGGACATCTCGCCTGATACCTCGTTTTTGGAAATGCTCGACATCCTCAACGAACAGTTGGTTGAGCAGAATGTGGATCCGGTTGCTTTTGACCACGATTGCCGCGAAGGGATTTGTGGCATGTGCTCACTGGTCATCAACGGGATTCCGCACGGCAAGGAAAAGCTGAATACGGTTTGTCAGTTGCACATGCGGCATTTCAAGGATGGCCAAACCATCACGATTGAACCGTGGAGGGCTAAACCGTTGCCGGTTATCCGTGACCTTGTCGTGGATCGCACGGCTTTGGACATCATTCAGCAGGCGGGTGGATACATATCCGTGAATACGGGTGCTGTGCCCGACGCCAACTCGATTCCGGTGTCGAAGGATGTGGCCGAGTGGGCGATGGATGCCGCGGCTTGCATTGGTTGTGGCGCTTGCGTGGCGGCTTGTAAGAACGCGTCCGCCATGCTGTTCACTGCCGCTAAGGTTGCCCAGCTCAATAGCTTGCCCCAAGGTAAGGCGGAAAAGGACAGGCGCACGCTCGCGATGGTCGAGGCAATGGATGCCGCAGGTTTCGGTAACTGCACGAATTTCGGTGAGTGTGAGGCCGTTTGTCCAAAGGGAATCAAGTTGGACATGATCGCTCAGCTCAATCGCGACTACGCAGTCGCCGCTGCCAAGCGGGTGTTTCGCAGAGAAACTGCAGCCACGGTTTCCTGATTGCGATTAGGGTGAAATTTGTGAGGCCGTGTTTCCGAAGAGGAGGCACGGCCTTTGTTTTGTGGTTGATTGAATCGGTTTTGGGGATGGTGGGGTAGTCTGTACGCATGAAAATGGCAATAGAGGTTGCCATTTGTCCGAAGCGGTGTAGCTTGGATTCGTGTTTCCCTCCCAATTATCTCACACCTTTCCTCGATCGGAAGGGATTTGCGTGGACGTTTGATCCACCGTTTATTGATGAGAAAACACTTTATTTCGTCCTGACGAATTCAATACCAACCTATCCCAATACCCATGAATAATACGGAAGAGAAGATCAGTGGAGTCGATGTGAAGAAGGTGATGGAGCAGGTGGACCGTGCGACACCGGTTCGCGACATGCTCGAGGCAATGAGTAACGGAAGCCTCATCCGCAACGTCATATCCATGTTTATCAGGATCCTGGCGATCGTCATTGGCGTCGCCGCTCTGGGGGTTTGGATCCGATGCTGGGGATTCATAGGCATGGCTGGATTCTGGGGTGGAGTGGCCGTGTTCCTTTGGCAATTGGTGTTCCCGGTTGCTGCTTTTGTGAGCCTTAAAGTCGTGTATCTCCGCGGAGTGGACATTCGGGACATGCCGGATTCCAGATTCACGGTGGCTCCGATTGTTGCGAACCTCATCGCGATGAAAGGGGAGGCTGCTTTTGCCTTTCTCGCCATCATGAGTGTTCCTGCCATGTTTATGGCATGGTTTGCCGGATCTCTTCTTGGTCAGATATGCCCGATGATTGGAAGTGGATTCTGGGCTGGCCCGGCAATCTTTGTGGCTTTTTGGGTTTGGGGCTTTGTGTTCATGCTGGTGACCCGGGCGATCCAGGAATGGACATTGGCGATATTCTCAATTGCCAGCGATGTTTCCATGTTGGTTTATGGACCGGAGGATGCGGATGAAGTGTTCGATTCGGCGGATGCCGGCGAAATGAGCGGGCGGAACAAATCGGGTGTGGTGGAAGCGGTTGAGGTTGTCGAGAAAGTGGCGGAAAAAAGCTCTGCCAAGCCAACTGAGAAGAAGAAGCCGGACACAAAAGCAAAGGCTGCCTCGGCTCCTCAAAAGACAGCCAAAGCCTCGACATCTCCTAAAAAGAAGACTCCTCCAGCTAAAGCGCCTAAGCCAGCGAAAGAGGAAAAACCTTCTTCTGAAACGCCGGCTCAGTAATCCGGTTTTCAAACTTGCTCCCTTCGGGGAGCTTTTCTATATCGATATAGTAAAGACGCAGGGCCTTTATTTACGATATCCTCATCAGCATAAGGTATGCTGTTTCCTATGCGCGAAACCTACTAATGCCTAAGGATTCGATGTGGCCCCGGCGGAGGATGCTTCAGTCATTCGACGTCATGATCAAGCGAGTCGATCCGCTTGTTTTGTGGATTGGAAGAAGGTTTTGCCACCGAAACCTATCCGGTAAAGAGCCTCCGTTGCCGAACCCCTATTTCGCTACTCTGTCCTCGAGCCAGAGTGAGAGGTCTCCCATGCCGTGAATTGGCCGGGCGTTTTGGTATTCGGGGGAAAGGAGTTCGGAATAGGATGGATCCGCGAAACGCTTGCAATGGAGCAATACCTTGGCGTGTTGACCGGGGGCTCTCACCAGACGACCTAGCGCTTGATTGACACGGATCATTCCCGGAACCAGGTAAACGGATCGGAAGGGGTCCGGATCGCCGGATGCTTTTCTGATGTCCATCCGTTCTTTCTGGAGGTCATTGACTTCGGGCAAGGCGGGGCCAACAACCATGACCGTGTCGACTCTGCCTCCGAGGAAATCGACTCCCTCGCTCAGTCCGCTGCCCAATGGGATGCAGAGGATGTCGTGGGCATCGAGTTGGCGGCTGAGGTAGGTGACCTGTTCGCCAGACTCCATTTGCCGAGGCATGGCGTCGATCCGCAAATGGGGGTAGGTGACCCGGACGTATTCCGTTATTGTTTCCGCATAGGAATAGGATGGGAAAAAGGCAATCACGGGCAGGGCAGATGCAGCTGCCAGTGTGGCCAGCGTATCGGTGGTAAGGAGATAGTTCGCACTGCGGTTGCGCAGGCGGGTGTCCATTCGCATGTCAATGGCGACGTCGTAGGCGGCGTCTCTCCATTCGGTGCCGACCCGGAAGATGGGGAACGGGGATTTTCCGTGGCCGGTTTGCTCCATGAATCCATTGTCAGGCGGAAAAGTGGCAGAGAGGAAAAGGATGCGGGCGAAGGAGGACAAGGTCAGAGCGATCCATCCGGAGGCATCGATGCAGGTGATATCGAGCATCCCTTGGTCGGGAGAGGCAATATACCATGTGAGGTGATCGGTCCGGATGGCGCGGGCGCAGGACTGGACTTCCCATACGAGCTCGACTGTGGCGGGGCTGAGGTCCGGAAGGAGGAATGGGCTTGTGGCGAGCGATTCCAGCATGCGTGCGATGCGGTCATACCATTCGTAGAGGGTTTGGTCGTTGAGGCGGGATCCCGCAGGCAGTCCGTTCAAGTAGTCGAGGATCCCGGACAGGCTGTCTCTGAGTTCCTTGAACGGGGGTGTTTCCGGAACCCATTGTTTCAAGGAAGCGAAGCTGGCTGCATGGAAGCGGAAGGAGAAGTTGGATGCGCACCTTTCATGGAGGTTGTGCGCCTCGTCGATTATGAGAACGCTGCGCTTAGGGTCAAAGCCTGGAACTGTATCCAACTGACCGGATGCTCCGGATGAAAGGAGGTAGTTGTAATCGGCTATCCATGTGTCGCTCATGCATAGGCATGCGAAAGAGATCGCGCGCGGGCAGAGTCCAGCCGATGCGGCAATCTCCGCAATGGTTTGGATGGACGGGGTTTCGCTGGATAGGGCTTCCGCGACCTGGACCCACGGAATGGTGCCGGTTGGTCGGCTGTCGGTTGAGGATCGGAAGGGCTGGACGCAGGCACAGGGTCGCATTTTGCATGCGGATTTGTGTGCCTCGATGTTGCGGATTTGAAACGGGCGAATCCCCGGCATGGAATCGCGGAAGCGTTCGAGTTCGCGGATGACCTGGATCTGGCCGGAGTTTTTTCCGGTGAGGTAGATGATGCGGTCAACCTTGCCCGATTGGGCGAGCCTGAAAGCGTGCTCCAACGCGAGGGCCGTTTTTCCGAATCCGGTTGAAGCCTCGAGGGCAAAGCGGGATGTGCGGATGGAAGGGGCTGCCGCATTCTCCCAGGCGACCAGTCGGGCGCGAGCCAATTTCTGCTCGGGCCGGAGCGATTGAAAGGCCATGGGAGGTGGAGTGTGATGCCATGTCTCAAACGAGGAACGTTTCGCTTCGAGAAACACGCACCAGTCCTCAAATAACGTATCCAGGGCATTGGTGTGCTCTGGGGTGATCGCGATCGATTGGCGGATGCCGTTGCTGAGGTTTACAAAGAGCAATTCACCTTTGACCGGCAATGGAAAGGGGAGGGCACTGCAGGATTCGCACATCCGCAGGTAGAGCGAGACCTGGGCAAAATGAACGGGGTAGGTGTGTGCGAGGAGATCCGGTTTTTCGGGAAGAAGGAGGTGGGTTGTTTTAATCTCCCGGATGTAGGTCGGATTTTCGGAAATGAGGACCTGATCGAGCTGGCCGCGAAGCTCAAACTGCCATTCGCGAAACCGGATATCCGCGTGGACCGGCACTTCGATCAGACAATTGTCTCCGTGGGTGCGACGGCTTTCGTCGGCAAGCTGTTGGTGCCATTGTTGTCCGATTCTTGAACGCCAGGTTCCCGCGAAACCATCTTGAATGCTTTCAGGTTCGAAGCGGCCAAAGGCGACGAACTCCTTTACGCCCAGCGTGATATGCCGCCGTTCATAGTCAATTTCCATAGGTTTGGCCGGATGTCGCGATCAGATCGACCCTTCCAACTGGAGAATCCGGTCGATGAAGTCCTGCGCATCCCAACGATTCCCGTCCTTGCGGAGTACGATCCGCCCGTTGGGATCGAAAAGGAGGGTCGTGACCGTGTGGTCGATGATCGCTTTGCTCTCGTATGCGATGACTCCGAATTGTTTGAGGAGATCCATGATCACCGGCTTGGGTCCGGTGAGAAACTGGTAGCTGTTGGTGTCAGCCCCTTTTGCCTGTGCATATTGGGTGAGGATTCCCGGTGTATCGTAGTCCGGATCGAGGGTGATGGTGATCTGGCGAAGCCCTTCGATATTCTGGTTTTTTGCGAGATGTTGCAATTGAACCATCCGGGCGGTTTGGGCGGGACACATTTCCTGCATCATGCAGCGTGTGAAAGCGAAGTTCATGACAACCCAGGAAGGCTTCAGATCTTCGGATACCAGCAGGTGGCCCTGTTGATCATACAATGCAAAACCGGGCATGTAGTCGCCCTCTTTGCGGAACTGCCGTTGTTGGCGGGAGGAGGTTTCCGCCCTCAGTCGTTCATTGATCTCGCGCATGGATTCCTCAAATCCGGGATCGTTCGGCAAGATCCTCTCGAGGCGCATTTTTCCATCGCTCCAGGAAAGGGTCCCCTGAATCGTTCGGCCATCCCATCCCAGTTGAGCGTCTCCGGGTCCGACCCTTACTTCGATTCCTCCGTCCGGGAGCGCGTACCCTTCGACATCCGAGATGACAAGGCCCGGAAGATCCGGCAGTGAATCCTTGACCGTGCACCGGATCGTCCGGGGAAGGTCGGATTGTGGAATCGTCCCGTGGGATGCGGCCGATCCAAGGCATAGGGTGGAAATGAGGAACAAGAGCGGCACTATGCGATAGGAGTTCATGGAATGGGGGTATTGGATGAAATCAGACGGAACGGGAGATCGTTTGCATCAGTGTTACCTGAATATGTTTGGAAGATAAGTGAAAGAATAGGAAAGGAAAAGATGGAATTCGTTGAATTTGCGAGTGGGTGCGTCTAATATGGCTGCATGAATGATCGGGAGCTGCTTCAAGCCGGATTCAAGTACGCCTATGCGCTTTGCCACAATTACCACGAGGCAGAGGATCTGGTTCAGCAGGCATGGTTCCGCCTCCATCGCAAATACGGAAAAGTCGAAACCAAGGCACTTCTATTCAAGACGATACGAAATTTGATAATGGATAGGATCCGTCGAGACAAAGTGGTCAGCTTCGAAAGCGTGGAAGACCGGGAATTCGCGTCAGCTGCGGAGGTGAGAGCCTCCAAGGATGATGTGGAAGCCATTCTGTCCGGGCTGAGACGGGAGGAACGGGAATCCTTGTATTTGAATGTGGTCGAGGGTTACACGGCACAGGAAATTGCGGACCAGACCGGTTCTCCCAGAGGGAGTATTTTGAGTCTGATTCATCGTGCGAAGAAGAAGTTGAGGGAAGGTTTGGACAATTCATTCGACAGCGCAAACTAGAGGAAATGGCAATGATGGACGACGATACACTGGATAGAGTGGTTTGGGAATACTACGAGGGTATTGTGTTGCCCGAGGATGCGATGGTACGTATATTGGAGGCGGCTCCGGCAAGGTCCGTGGTGGTTCCGTTCCACAGGCGGAGTGTGTTCCGTTGGTCCTTGGGAGCGGCTGCGGCTTTGGCTTTGATGGTAACGGCTGCAGGAGTGGCAGGATACCGTCCGGCGGGGGCTGAGTCGACTCGTCTGGCGCATCAGGTGCTCGATGTTTACGATCATCATCTGGACCCGGATGTGTATTCGAGCGATCTCCAGTCGATTGAATGGGGGCTGAATCACACCGACTTTTCGATAGTGCCATCCGATTATTCACACCTGAAAGGCTATGCGGTGGTTGGGGCCAGAAAGTGCCAATACAGTGGGAAGAAGGCGGTGCAGGTGATTCTGGTCGGTAAGGACAGTGGACGCGAAGGTTGTCTCTATGTTTTGCCTTATGACAAGGCGTTTGACCGCATACGGGAACCGGATGTGTATGTCGGGAATGATCACATTTCCATGTGGCGGGATGGCGACCGTATGTTTGCGTTGTATGAGCCCGGTAAATAAGGGGTAGGTCCCATGGCGCCGGGTCGAGCCGGCTAACCGGAATGGCTCAGACTTCCTGGTTCTTGAGTCCGCAGCCCAGAAGGGTTTGGATTTTTGCAATTTGGAACCCTTTGGCCAAATCCAACAAAGACCGGAGGCCAGGGTGTTCGGGATGCTCCTTTTGAATGGACGAAAGGTATTCGATGAGCATGGCCATGTCGCCCACCTCCGCATGAACACGGATTTTTGCCTGAACGGAATAGGAAAGCGGAGAGAGATCCATCCCGGATGGAGCGGGGTTTTTGGTTGAGCCCGGGTGGGTGCGGATGCAGGACAGGATTTGTGAAATGAGTGCTTCGGCGCAGAATGGTTTGGAAAAGAAAGCGTTGAACCCGAGATCCAGGCAGCGTTGTTGATCGGTTGGCGATGCACTGGCCGTGATCGCGAATACCGGAAGTGAGGTATGCCCTTCTTTCCGGAGGGTTATCAAGGTTTCCTCTCCGCCGAGACCCGGCATGCGGAGGTCCATGAGCACCCCATCATACGGGGTCGTCCGTAGCCGTTCCAATGCGCTTTCTCCTGAGTCGCACTCGTGAACTTCGAAGCCTTCGGGCTGAAGCAGGTGGCACAATACTTTGCGATTGTTGGCGTTGTCATCCACGATCAGGATGCGGATTCCGGCTCCGCTCGAGACGTTGGAATCCGCGAGTTGAATGGCGTCCGTTGTTCCCATTGGGAGTTCGGTGGAAAAGAGCGGGATATGCAGCTCGACGCAAGTACCGGTGCCGGATGCAGGAACCGACAAGTGGATGCTGCCCTCCATTCGTTCAACCAAAGCCCGGCTGATCGCAAGCCCGAGTCCGGTGCCTTCTTTGTGTTGGCCTTCAATTCGCTCAAAAGGCTCAAAGATGCGTTCCTTTTGATCCTCGGGTATCCCGGGTCCGGTGTCGGTCACGAGGAACAGGATACCTTCGGGTTTGTGCATTGCGATCGACAATGTAACGGAACCGGAATCGGTGTATTTTACCGCGTTTCCAACGATATTGAGGATGATCTGCCGCAGCGCCCTCGGATCGCCGGTCACGGCCTCCGGAAGGTCGGGTGCCCAGTGTTGCTCAAATCGCAAACCTTTGCTCAAAGCCCGGATTTCGAGGCCCTTGATCAGGGGATCCAAAGAGGGTCTCAGGGCAAAGGTCTGATTGGTGATCTTAAGGTTCCCGGATTCGATCCGGGAGATGTCCAGGATGTCATTGATCAGTCCGAGAAGATGATCCCCGCTATGATGGATGACATCAACCTGATCCTTCAGATCCGGAGGAATCGATGAATTGCGGCGCAGGATTTGGGTAAAGCCAAGTATTCCGTTGAGCGGTGTCCTGAGTTCGTGGCTAACGGATGCGAGGAACACGCTTTTTGCGCGGTTTGCTTCCTCAGCTTTTTCTTTCTGAACCAGCAGGGCTTCTGTCGTCAGTTGGAGGGTTTGTGTGCGCTCGCTGACGAGTTCCTCCAGATTATCCCGGTGGCTCCGAAGTTCCGCGGATTGAGCTTCAAGCAGCCGGGTTTTGGCAGCAAGTTCGCGGCGGTTTTCAATCGATTGGGTGGTTTGGGTGTATCCAATCATGAATAGGAAGGAAACCAATCCGAAATTGAACGCATTGGTGATCAGGGGAGACCATCCCATAATCACAAGGACGATCGTCAGCACATCCGCGAATGTCGCTAACAGCAGGATGGAAAAAGCCCATCGGATGCAGACATTGTCAGAAGTGCGGTTATTAGAGAAATACCGCCAAACAACCGGAATCGTGATGCATGCCGATGCCAGTGTCAGGATCCAGAACAATCCCAGGCACGGAAGGCACATCGAGAAGGGGAGGCAAAGAAGCGCGATCGCAAACCACCGGTGGATAATTGAAAGCCGGTGGATGCGATTGGGCCGTGAAAGCCCCACGAGGTTTTCCACGTATGCGAGAAAGGCGACCGGGAGGAAAAGCAAAGATCCCATCGTTAAACACCACAGAATCCAAGGAGCAGGATTGGCCAAGGCCATGACTTCGGATTCGAGCATGCTCAGGCCGGCCAAGAGCGAGATGAAACCTGTGGGTATGATGGTCTTGCGGTTCTCCCGGTCGTAGGAGGCGAGCACGAGTAAGGTATAGAGCCCCGAAACAATGAGGATGGCCCTCAAAATCGAAACCGGCAATTCTTTCCGGAAAGAGTGGGTCGCCCAGTCGCTGAGTGGACCATAGGTCGGGAAATCGGTAAGGCCCGCTAGACTGTACGGGTCTACCCAAAGCTCAATGCGAAGCATTTTCCCGGATGATCCATCGGGTATTGGGATGGCGTGGGGACTCCAGTAGGCAAACTGACGGGCCAGCCAAAACGAAAAATGCCCGTATTCATAAACTTTGACCCCATCGATATAGATGTTGAAGGCGCCGAAGAACGTATCACTGGATAAGATCAGACCGGCATCGGATGGAAGCGTTTCGGGTAATCGGGTGCGCAGGTGCAAGCGCGTGGGATGTTTCCGGATGAACTGCATTTTTCTTTCAAGAGGCATCCATTGGGAGACGCTTCTCGGGGCACCCATGCGGTATTCCCAACCTTCATCCAAAGTCTCCAGGCCATCCGTTCGTTTGTCAGTGTCAATCCAACAGATGAAACTACCCCTCAGCGACATGAGCAAGCCCACCATGAAAACGATGGCTAGCGCGGTCCAGAGGTGTCTGTTTCGAGGCATGATTCCTACCCGTCATAGAAGGATAGGAATCCGGAATCAATCGAATAGATCGCAAGCTCAGGCGGGAAGTTCCTCTGTTGGGGGAGGTTGTGTGGATTCGGGAAGGTTCTCCTGCTTGGATTTGATACCGAGCCAGCGCTGGACGTCTTCGAGGATCATGTAGAGGGAGGGAACCAGAATCAGGGTGATCGTGGTGGCGAACAACAAACCGTAGCCGAGCGAGATCGCCATCGGGATCATGAATTTCGCCTGACGCGAGGTTTCGAAAATCATAGGGGCCAACCCGCCGAATGTTGTGAGTGTGGTGAGCAAAATCGGCCGGAAACGACGCACTCCCGCATTGTGGATGGCGGTGAATGCATCCACTCCTTCTTTGCGTTGGCCGTTGGCAAAGGCGATCATGATAAGCGACCCGTTGATGACCACTCCGCTCAGGGCGATGATCCCCATGAGACTGATTACGCTGAGGCTGAAACCCATCAACAGGTGTCCCAAAATTGCTCCGACGAGTCCGAAGGGGATGGCCGTCATCACAACCAGCGGATGAAAGTAGCTTCCGAACGGGATCGCGAGCAGGGCGTAGATGATCAGCAGCACGATGATGAACCCGCCGGCCAATCCGCTCAGGGACTTGCGCATGTCGGATTGGCGCCCTTCAAAAGAGTAGGATAGTCCGGGATAGTCGGCAACCAGTGCCGGTAGATAGGACTCTTTGAGGGCCGCCATGAGGTTGGATGTTTGGTCGTCCGGAGTCACATAGGCGGTGACCGAAAGGGTGCGACGTCCATCTCTGCGGGAGATGGAGGTGTAGGATCGGGTCCATTCCCATGTCGCGATTTGCTTGAGCGGAACATATTCTCCGGCAGGGGTTGCGATGAGCATTTCTTCCAATGAGTAGAGCCTGGATGTTTCGGACTCCGGCAGGGTTACAAGCACGCGCACCTCATCCCGGCCCCGCTGTTGGCGCAGTGCCTGGGATCCATAAAACGCCGCTCTGACCTGGGTTGCCACGTCCTGGGACGTCAAACCCAGGCTGCGCCCTTCCTCGCGGAGGTTGATCTGGAGTTGATCCTTGCCGGGGTTGTATCCGTCGTCGATGTCGTGGGCGACCGGATAGTCTTCAATCACTTTGGCAAGCTCCTGTGCGGCTGTCTCGAGTGTGGTGATGTCCGTGTGGGAGAGTTCGACGGTGACGGATGGTCCTCCACCGGGTCCCCCGCGGTCGAATTCAAAGCGTAGGCGTTCGGTGCCGGGAATCTCTCCGGTTTTTTGACGCCATAGCCGGGTGACCTGTTCGGTTGAAATTGGACGCACACCCGGGGGTTGCAAGTAGATGCGCATGTCAATCTGGTTCTCAAAGATTCGACCGAACACCCCTGCGGACAGTCGTTCTTTTCCGTTTGCGGCAATGACCTCACGGGCGCCCTTCTCGAGCGTCTCCATGACGGATACCATGGTGTTCATGGGGGTTCCCAGTGGCATCACCACAGATGCAACCGCGGTGTCGGCCTCCACTTTCGGCATCAGGATGAGGCCCATGCGGCCGCTCATTGTCCAGGCCGATACCAATAGAAGTATCGCTATTGCCGCTGATACCACGAGGTAGCGCGAGCGGATGCAGCGGTCCAGAAATGGGGCGTAACCGGTGTAGATGAGCTTGCGGATGAATTCGCTCACTTTTTGCTGCATGTGGTGGATCGCGAGCATCAATCCGTGCCGCGGCTTACGTCCCATGCTCCCGAGTTGATGGGGAAGAATGGCCAATGAAGCGAGAAGTGATGTGAGAAAGATGACGTTGACCACAATAGGAATCACGCCCCATATTTTGCCCATTGCGCCGGGGATCAGCATGAGGGGAACAAAACCGACGAGATTGGTCAAAACGCTGAAGACAACGGGGGTTGCAACCTCCTTGGTTCCCCGAACCGCAGCATCCATCGGCTCCATTCCGGTTTGCCTCAGGTCATATACGTTTTCGCCAACCACGATCGCGTTGTCCACCACTATCCCGAGCGCAATAATGAACGCGAACATCGAGATCATATTGATCGATACTCCGAGGTTCGGAAATACAAGGAAGGATCCCAGGAAAGCGATCGGTATGCTCAGGGTTACCCACATTGCCACCCTGATTTCCAGAAAGACTGCCAGGACAATGAGGACGAACAGGAGGCCGGTCGCGGCGTTGCGGGTGAGGAGCGCAAGCCGTTGGCCGTAGGTTTCGGAGCGGTCATTGAGCAGGGAGTAGGAAATGCCGGTGGGCAATGTGGGCGCAATTCCTTCCATTGCACGCCGAACCGCAGCGGATACTTCCAGAGGTCCCTGCTGCCCGATACTGTAAACTTCCAGACTGATGGAACGCTCTCCTTCGAAGGTCGCCAGCATGTCCACATCCTGAAAGCCTTCATTCACCTCCGCGATATCGCGCAATCGCACAACTGCGCCTTGCGGAGTGGTGATGAGCGGGATGGTGCCGAATTCGACGGCCCAGTCTTTGCGTTCGTCAAACCGGACCAGAATCTCCCCACCGGCTTCCTTGATACTGCCTCCCGGGATTTCAACCGCTGAGCGGGCAACGGTGCGCGCGATGCTCTCAAAGGTGAGCCCGTGTCGGCGGAGATCGTCGATTCTCGGCCGGATGTGGATTTCCGGCTTGCGGGCCCCGTCCACATCGATCTGGTGGATCTCGGGGTCTTGCAGCAGTTGATCCCTCACTTCCTCTGCAATGTTGCGGAGGGTCGCTTCCTCTGCATTGCCATAGATCAGGATATCCAGAACCTCCCGCCGGTGGGATGCGAGCGATACGATCGGCTTTTCCGCATCGATTGGAAAGGTTCGGATACGGTCGATCTCCTGTTGAACCTCCTGATAGAATTTCTGCGAGTCCACCGATGGATCGTATTCAATCTGAACGGTTCCGGATCCCTCGGCTGCCGTGGCATTGATCTCCACTACTCCTTCGATGGCCCGAACCGCCTCTTCAATGACGAGGATGATCCCTTTCTCGACGTCTTGTGGTGTGGATCCCGGGTAATCCACCCGGACTGTCACCAGATCCAGACTGAACTCCGGGAATACTTCCTGTCGGATCGATCGCATCATGAGGAAGCCGCCAATCAGCATGACCATCGTGAGCAGCCCGGCTGCAACAGGATGTTTTGCCATCCATTCGATTGGAGACGACGGTCCAGTGTGTGGGCTGGAATGTTCGTAGTTGCTCATGGATGGCCTCAGGATTGGGTCAAGGGTTGTTTCGAGGGGCGCGGGGATCCGCTGTCTCCCTTTTCCACGGCTTCCCTCATTTGGGTGGGATAGCGGAGTCTCATCCCTTCAACCGGAGATGACAGGATGCTTGTGACCACATTCTCTCCCTCTTGAAGTCCGGATTGGATCAGTACGTAGTCGGGGCCTCTAAAGACCACATCCACTTCGCGGAATGCGAGGGTGTCATCACCCGATGCCACGTATACAATGTCATTTTTCTGAACAAGGCTGCGGGGAAGCTTGACTACCCGATCCAGGGTTTTTCCCGATATCTGCGCCCGTAGAATGGAATCCAAATGCACCTCGGGTGCGGTGGGGTCTGCTTCGTCCAGCGCCAGAGGATCGATGATTTCCGCAAGAACCGTCATGGTCTGGCTCTGAGCGTGTTGTTGAGGGGATACATTGACCACTCTTCCGCTGCGGTGTGCGGCTTCTCCCCACGAAAGGTCGTCCAGAAAGCGGATGGATGAACCGTCTTCCCCGGTCTCGATCCATTTGAGATCCTTTGGGGGCAGCGCGAGCTCGACCCAGAAGGCATCCACTCCGGCGATTTCCGTCAAAACCGATGAAGCCGAAACCAGTGTGCCCTCCGACTCGGGGATTCGAAGGACGATCGCGTCAAATGGAGCCCGCACAGCGGCGCGTTCCAGTTGGGTGCGGGCAGCCCGGAGCTGAGCTTGCGCAGCAGCGACATTGGCCTGGGCCTGTCGGAGTTGGGGGCCCCTCATTACCAGATCGAGTTCGGCTCCGGAAAGGTTTTGGCGGGTCAGGGCATAGTCCTGACGTG
The DNA here is from genome assembly GCA_028704125.1 of Opitutales bacterium. GTDB lineage: Bacteria > Verrucomicrobiota > Verrucomicrobiia > Opitutales > JAFGAQ01 > JAFGAQ01. The sequence goes on along the minus strand of JAQVLM010000003.1, from coordinate 14,601 downwards.
CCACTTCCTGTTGTCCCATCTCGAGAGCAAGTGATGCCTCCGCACGATCCAGTTCCGCTTGTTTTGCCAATACCTGAATCTCATAGTCGGTCGGGTCGATTTGGAACAGGAGATCCCCTTCACGCACCACGGTTCCCGGTACAAGACCATCGGCCACGGACACAAGGAGGCCGGATACCTGCGGTCGCAGTGCGACTCTTTGTTTGGCTCTCACTGTCCCCAGGCAGGAAAGCTCGATGGGATGGCTTTCGGCTTTCACCTGCATGACCGAAACCAGCCGTGCCTGAACCGGTCGCGCCTGCTTTTCAGCTTTGGGTCCAGTCTTCATGATGATCACGGCTGCGGCAACACCGATGATCAGGACGATCACCGCCAAAAGGATTCCCGAACCCCCTTTGGATGCGATGGGGGATTGGGTTTCAGTGTTTTTGGCCCCGGAAGGCTTCGATGCTTTGGATGTCGTCATACTCAAATGCTCAGGATTCTGGCGTGTTCAAAATGGATTCAACCGCTTGGTTGGCAGGAAGTTCAAATCCGCCTCCGATTGCCTTATGGAGGTCTACGCGAGCGGATGCGACTGCCCTCGCGGTTTCCACGCGGTTGCGCTGCAGGGTCTGGAGGGTTTGCTGGGCCTCCAGCACTTGAATGTAGGAAACCTGCCCCTGTTCGTATCGGCTGGTTGTTTGGGTGAAAACCCTTTCGGCCAGTCCAATCTGGGTGTCGATGGAGGAGAGGTAAGCACGTTGGGTTTTCTCCTGAAGAATGGCGTCCTCTACCTCGCGAAGGGCGGTCAGCCATTTGTCTCCGTATTGGCTTATGGCTTGGCGCAGCACGGCCTCGGTGCGGTCGACTTCGGCCCGGCGGGATCCTCCGTCAATCAAGGGGATTCCGAGGCTGCCCGCCACCGAGGTGATCCACTCATTGAACAAGTTGAGGGTTTCAGAAAAAGGCGATGATAAACCCGCACTCAGCGAGATGCGCGGGAACCGCTCAGCCATGGCGGCCGCAATCCGATGATCCGCTGCTTCGACTTTCATCCAGGCCGAACGGACATCCGGCCGGCGTCCGAGCGCTTCCGCTGGAGTTCCGGTTGATGGGAATGCCGGTGGAACCGGAAGGGTGGCGATCACAGGGAAACGGGTTGTGGTCGGATCCTTGCCCATGAGGACCGCCAACGCATACTCCAGGCTTTTGATTCTGGCTTCCACGAGTATCAGGTTTCCTCTGCGACTCTCAACGAGCCTTTCCTGCTGCCAAAGGTCGGATGCGCCGGATTGGCCTCTCGAAAACCGGGCTTGAATGAGTTCAAGCGTTCTTTCGGAAAGGGCGATCTGTTCACTCAGGAGCTTCCGTTGCCCATGTTGTTCCGCCAATTGCAGCCATGTCTGAACGATCTGTCCTACCAGCGCGATAGCCGTTGCATGCAGGTCCTCCCGTGTGGCATCCCGATCCAGCAATGCGGCGTTGGATGTGGAGCGGATGCGGCCCCAAAGATCGATTTCCCATGAGGCCGATAATCCAACCGATCCCGTATCGTTTTCGATGGTCTCCCGGTCTTCTCCAATGGAGCGATCCCTTCGGGCGTTTCCGCTGGCCCCAAGGGTCGGGAAGCGACCGGCGTCGGCGCGTTTTAAGCTGGCTTCGGCCTGTTCCAGTCTGGCCCATGCGGCGGAAAGCGAGAAGTTCCGGCTCAAGGCATCTTCAATGCAGGCGTTGAGCTGGGGGTCGTTCCATTTTTCCCACCAGCGGTCCTGCAGCGGCTCCGCACCGTTCATGGTGAATGTGGCTGGTTGTGGAGGATGGGCTGAACCGATTCCGGATCTCCATGAAGTGCATCCGCTTACGAGCAGGCACGCCATTGCAAACGCCACGGGGCTTGCGAAAGGTAGACGGAAGGATCTGGGCATGGTCGAATGTAATGATAATGAAACAGGACTAGGTAGAATGAAACGAAGAAGAGTGATCGAAAGTTTCATCAGTACACAAGTTTTGATGTGTGAATTTTCGGTTCATTCTCTGAAAATCGGCTTGGCATGCCGATATTCCTGTTTTGCTCCTGCGGCCGGAGCGCGTTATGAAGCCATCAGTTGGCCCGCTCCGGTTTTCTAGGGGTGGATGCAGGCGAGTATTCGAGGTTCACGCAATGAATGTCGGCTTTCCATGTGGTTTGACCTGTCCCCGTCCAATCCGCTGGAAATGATACGAATTGACTCAAATGTTCTGATTTGTTGCTGACTCGGAACCCGCACTGCGCCTCAAGGATCGGAATGGATCGTCGTGGACGATCCTGGAATGCCTTCGGCCCGGGCATAGAGTCGGATCTCGCCGGATTGCCCGGGAAGCGAGCGGATGATAACCAGACACAGCCCGTTGAAAGCTTTTCGAGTGGTCGATGGAAAGGGAGTGAAGTCCGCAGGAAACCCGTTGTCGGTAGCAAGGATCTCGCCGGGGCCTTCAATTTCAAAAGAGAGCAGGCTTTGGGCATTTGCCACAAATCGTCCGTTTTCATCTTCCATTCTGACCGTGACAAAACTGAGATCCTTCCCATCGGACCGGATGGTATCACGATCCGCTATCATGGCGATTTTTGCGATCGGGCCAGTGGTTGATACTTCGCTGTCTGCCCATTTGTCCCCGTCTTTGTAGGCGACGACCTGCAAGGTTCCCGGTTCGTAGACGACATCGTCCCAGCGCAGACGGTATTCGAAAGGCCCCTTCTTGTTGCGTCCGAGGGATTTGCCGTTGAGGAATAGTTCGGCCTCGTCTCCGGAGGTGAAAACATGGACCGGGGTGACTTCCCCGATGCGATCGGGCCAGTTCCAGTGCGGAAGGATGTGGACCATGGGGAGATCGGGACGCCAACGCGCCTGATAGAGGTAGTAACGGTCCTTCGGGAAGCCGGCGAGATCGATGATGCCGCAATAGGAGCTGCGGGCATTATAGTAGGGGGTGGGCTCACCCAGATAGTCCCATCCGGACCACACAAATTCTCCGGCGACATATGGGTTTTGGTCCTGCTTCTCAAATACCACATCCGGTGAGGATCCGAAGTCGACCGCGTAGAGTTCATAGGCGCTGACTTCACTGGTGGTGGAGTTGCCGCCCATGCCGTCCCGGATCGGACTGGTTTTCCCGGCCGTCACCGGGAAAAGGTAGGATCCCCGTGAGCTCAACGCCGATGCGGATTCACTGCTGACAATGACTTTATCCGGAAAAGCCGCGTGGAACTCAGGATACATCGGAGGTGTGCGTATCCGGTCCGTTCCCTCGAAGATGGGATCCTGCCGGATGCCTTCTCCTTGATAGTTCAGGCTGATCAGGTCCATTGCCCGTGGAAATGGCATGTCCGGCTTTGCCCAGTTCATGGAAGCCGAAGTGGGTCGGGTGGGGTCCTCCTCGCGCACAATGTCGCTCAAGCGCGATGCGATCGCTGCTCCGTCTGCATCCGTGTATTGCTCGCCAACCTCGTTCCCGGTGCTCCAGATGATCACGGATGGATGATTCCGGTCGCGGCGGACCAAAGCCCGGATATCCTGCTCATGCCAGTCCGGAAAAATCAGGTGAAAACCAAGCCCGGTTTTCTTTCGTTCCCACACATCGAAGGATTCGTTGAAAACCATAAAGCCCATCTCGTCGCAAAGACGGAGCAATTCCGGAGCCGGTGGGTTGTGGGCCATCCGGATGGCGTTGCATCCCATATCCCTGAGTATTTCGAGTTGGCGTTCGGCTGCCCGGCGATTGAATGCGGCTCCGAGCGCACCGAGATCGTGGTGTTGGTTAACCCCCCGGATGGGCACGTGAGTGCCATTGACGAAAACGCCACGCTTGGGGTTGAATTCGAGTGAGCGGATCCCAAACCTTGTCTCATAGCGGTCGACCACAAGCTGGTTCACGCGGATTTCGCTGACTGCCACATATAGGTTGGCTGAGCTTGCCGGAAGCGGTTGCCAAAGATCCGGTTTGTCAATGGTTCCGGAGCCGGTGCAAGTTGCCGTCCTGTTTGCCTCCAGCTTCACTCCGGCGTTTTCAATCAGGAGCACCTCTATCCCGGGTTTCCGGGCGTCGGGATCCCATGTGAATACGCGGGTGGAGATATCGGCCTCGACCGCTTCCGGGCTATCATTCGAAACCGATACCTCAATCGTAACGGCAGCGCGATCCTCCGATGCTTCCGGCGTGGTGATTTTGGTGCCCCATTGGGGCACATGGATGGGGTGGGTCTTGGTCAGCCATACGTCGCGGTAGAGTCCGCCCCCGACATACCAGCGCGATGAGTTGGGGGGATTATCGAGCCGGATGGCCAACTGATTGACCTCTCCGGGATGAAGATAGGGTGTGAGGTTCAGGCGCCAGGAGGCATACCCGAAGGGCCATCCGCCCACGAGCTGTCCGTTGCACCAGACCATCGCGTAGGACATGGCGCCTTCGATATCCAGAAAGATGGATTTTCCATCGTCGGACTGGGGAATGTCGATTTGACGGCGATACCAGGCTGTTCCGTGGCTGGGCAGCCGTCCCATACCGCCACCGATCGGGGCATCATCGCCCTCATAGAAGGGGCCTTTGATCGCCCAATCGTGCGGGAGGGTTACATCATCCCAATCGCTGTCGTCAAAGTCCTTTTGCACAAAAGGGAAGTCTTCCCCAGGGCTGCCCTCGGGGCGCTTGTGCCGTTTGCTGGGATCTCCGATAAAGGCATTGCCCGTCGGGAGGATCCAAGGCTTGAGAACAAATGTATCGGATTCGATGCGGACCGCTTCGGTTGGCTTTGCATCCGCAGGTAAAGCATCCCATGAGTTGCTGCGGTCATCCGGCAGAACATCGTAGATCCAAGCATCTGCATCGGATTCATTCGCGTAGCGCATGAATTTCCATCCGCTGTCGAGCAAAACGCTTTCCCTGGTGGGCACATCCGGTTTTTGTGGGGTTGTCTCTGTCGAGTGAAGGGAGCCGGCATTGAGGATCGTGGCAAGAATAAGACTGGTAAGGATGGTCCGGGGCATGTCAGGGGTTGTTTTCATGGCTTGGCTCAAACGTTTGATCCATCCCTATCATAATCTGTCTGTGGGATCACGAAAATTCATCCAATCGATGGCTTGACAGTAATGCTGGCCCACATGGAGGGGATCCCGCAATACTGGATTCAACTATCCGGATTGAACCCGGAATCTGGTGTCGGGCGGGCGGGCGATTCAGAGTTGAAAACGTTCAAGGCTGACCTCGCAAGGCAAACCGAAATATTTCCCTGCACACACCCACTCGTCGTCGACCAGCACATAAGTATAGGCGAGGTCGAGGGGAATAGACCGGAGCTTCCGGTCGGTGGACCCGGCGTAGGTGAGATCCGCTCCATTTCCCACCCGGGTTGCGCTCAAGGCTTCGTGCGACCGGAGCAGGGGGCGAGCGGTGAGGAGCACCTCAAAGAACGATCCGTGTCCGGTGTAGTGTGCCTCAGCATGGGATACCAACCAGAGTTCGAGCGTGTCACTCTCGCAATTCGAACAATAGGTAATCATGATTTCACGCTTCTTCAGATCCTCAGCCACCCGGATTGCTTCCGGTTTATCGAGATAAGCCAACTGATCCGAATGGCAGATGTGGATGGCGGATATTCCGAGAAACAGGCCGATAAGGATTCGTGGGTTCATAGCCGTGTTGTGGTGAGGGCAATGGAGTGTAACCCCTCAAGTCTCGCGCGGGAGCGCAAAAGTGTCAAGGATGACAGAATGCAGCAGCGTGTGTTCCCGGTTTTCCGGGTGAGTAAGGGAACAACCGGGAATCCGGTTGATTCCTTCGGGGTTCCCGAATCTTTGAATCAGAGCCCGCCGTCGATACCTTCTGGAAAGAAGCGTTCGACCTCGGTCCTCGCGTTTTCCGGGCTATCCGAGGCATGCGCGATGTTGCGGCGATTGTCGGTCCCGAAGTCTCCGCGGATGGTGCCTTTTTCGGCTTTGCGGGAATCCGTCGGGCCCAGAATTGTGCGCGCATGCTGAACCGCATTTTCGCGTTCGAGCACGAGCGCCATAACCGGAGCTTCAAGCATGAATGCTTCGAGCGGTGGATAGAAATCAAAGGTGACCAGATGAGCGTAGTGCTCCCTGAGCAGTTCCTTTGATAGTGACACCATTTTGGAGGCGCGAATCACGAATCCTTCGGACTGAAAACGGTCGAGAACTTTCCCCGCAAGCATCCGCTGGATGCAATCGGGTTTGAGCAAAATAAGGGTTTGTTCCATTGTAAACAAATGGGAAGCGTTGAGAAGAAGAGATGGTTCGAAGGATCAGGCGATTCCCAATACAATGCGGTCCGCCAGTCCATAGGCGATCGCCTCGGATGCGGTCATGTAGAAGTCGCGATCGGTGTCCTTACGGATTTTCTCAATGGGCTGACCGGAGGACTCCGCCAGAATGTGGTTCAGGTCATCGCGGATGCGTTCCATTTCCTTGGCCTGGATGTGAATGTCCACGGCCGGGGCCCATATGCGGCCTCCGATGAGCGGCTGATGGATCAACACGCGGGCATTCGGGTAGAGAAGGCGTTTGCCCTTCTGCGCCCCGCAGAGCAGGATGGATCCCATACTGGCCGCCATTCCGGTCACCACAACCGTGATCGGGGAGGAAATAAGCTTCATCGTATCATAGATCGCCATTCCCGCGGTAATGGAACCACCGGGGGAATTGATGTAGAACGTGATGGGCTCACCCGGATTCGTCCACTCCAGATAGAGTAGTTTCTCGGTGATATCCCGCGCGGATGCATCCGTTACCGCTCCCCACAGGAACACGGCACGCTTCTCGAGGAAGCGCTTCTGGATTTCGTGTTGGATTCCTTTCGAAGCGTTGGAAACCACTTCCTCGTCTTCGGAATCATCGTCGTCGTCGTCAAATCGGGTGGATCGCATAATCGGTGTGTATTGCGTAAAATCTTGAAAGATGAAGGAGAGATGCGCGGGTGTCAACCGCAGGGGACACAGTCGGGTCAACGGAGCGCCACCAGCGCCATGTAAAGGCTGGGGAGCTCCGGATATTCCAGACTAGTCCAGCATCTGGATGCGCCTGAGGTGACGACCGCCTTCAAAGGTCGCACCCAACCAGGCATCGACAATGCGCTTGGCCACATCGGGCTCAACCAGGCGACCGCCCATCGAAATCACGTTCGCGTTGTTGTGCTCCTTTGCCAGGCGCGCGCTGGTTTCATTCCAACACAAAGCGCATCGGATGCCCTTGACCTTGTTCGCCGCAATCGCCTCGCCGTTGCCACTTCCCCCAAACACCAGACCCACATCGCACTCGCCAGCTACCACCGAACGGGCGGCGGCTTGCACAAAAGGCGGATAGTCGCAGGATGCTTCAGAATCGGTCCCGAAGTCCCGGACTTCGTGTCCAAGTCCGATCAGGTATTCCTTGATGCATTCCTTGAGGGAGAATCCCGCGTGGTCGCTTCCCAGTGCTATCTTGAGTTTCGTATTCATGAGGAAAAAAGACACCTTCTTTGATCCAAATACCGGGATCTGTCAACCCGCCGTTGCTCAGTCGACAGAGTCGAGGGAGCGGGGAGAGTGGGAGCGACCGGGTTTTCGGGACGGATTGGGACGGAGCATGCGTTTTTGCCGTTCCCGATCGCCCGCGTTTTTGGCTACAGGGATGGGTTTGTCATCGAGATCGATGCCTGTGACATACATTGCGGCGGCGGCAGTCATGGGGAGCGGAATAAAATCCTGAACCTGCTGAAGGTTCCAATGCTGGTCGCGGAGGAAGCATTCCACCGACCCCATTTCTTTCTCCGTGCAGCCTGGGAAACTGGAGATAAAATAGGGCACCAGATATTGTTCTTTGCCCACCTTCTCGCTGATTTGAAAAAAGGCTTCCATGAAGGCCTGAAAATCTCCGGCGGGTTTGCGCATGCGTCGGAGAACCGAGGGGTCAAGGTGTTCGGGAGCGACTTTGAGGTGTCCGGATACGTGATGGGCGATGAGCTCACGGAGGTAATCGGGGGTGTGGAGGGCAACATCCATGCGGACTCCCGATTGAATGAACACATGCTTGACGCCAGGCTGGCGGCGGGATTCACGGAGGAGCCGGATCGCGGGCTTCTCATTGATCTCGAAATGAGGGCAGAGTTTGGGCCAGAGGCAACTGGGCCGGTGACAGCGCAGGCATGCGTTGGTGTGGCCGTTGCGGGCGGCGTAGAGATTCGCGGTGGGCCCACCGAGATCCGATACCGTGCCATGGAAATCCTTTTCGGATGAAAGCGCCCGGATTTCACCCATCACAGCGTCGATGCTGCGGCTGGAAAGAAACTTGCCCTGGTGCACTCCGAGCCCACAAAAGGTGCATCCGCCAGCACATCCGCGGGATACGGTAATGGACTCGCGAATCGTTGCAAAGCCCGGAATCGGTTGCTGATAGGATGGATGGGGCCTGCGTTGAAACGGCAACTCGTAGAGCGCATCAAACTCGGCGGTGTTGAGGGGCTGTGCCGGTGGCTCCAGAATGACAGCGCGTTGACCATGCATCTGGATGAGCTTTTTGCCACAGAAGGGGGTCTGTTGGTGCTCGACTACCTTGGTCAGGCGCATGAGCAGCCGTGTATCGGCTTGAATCTCCTCCCATGACGGCAGGACAATGGCGTCGCTCCGGTCAATCGCAGCGCTCTCTCTGGCGCCCGGCATGCGGGCGGTTCCGGGAATTCCCTCAAGGGAAGTATTTCCCGAAGAAAGGCGCTGGCAGATCTCCCGTATGGCACGTTCGCCCATGCCGTAAACGAGGAGATCCGCCTTGGAGTCGGACAGAATGGACGGGCGGATTTTGTCCTCCCAGTAGTCGTAATGCACGACCCGACGCATACTGGCTTCAATCCCGCCCAGAATAACCGGACATCCCGGAAAAGCACGACGGGCCAACTGAGCATAAACCACAGCGGCGTGGTTGGGACGTTTGCCGGCAATGCCACCCTCTGAGTAAACATCATCCTTCCGCTTGTGACGGGCGGCGGTGTAATTGGAGAGCATGGAATCAAGGTTGCCGGCGGTCACGCCCACGAAGAGCCGTGGCCGGCCCATTAGCGTGATCGAATCGATGGTCTTCCAATCCGGTTGGGCGCAGATTCCCACCCGCAAGCCTTCCGACTCGGCTACGCGCCCGATCATGGCAGCCCCAAATGAAGGATGGTCAATGTAGGCATCCCCCGTGATGATGAGTGCATCGAGTTGATCCCATCCACGGGCACGCATCTCCGCCTGCGACATCGGGAGGAAACGGTTGTCGGTGGGCAATACGGATGATGGACGATGGACGGACATGGCGGCGCTGGCATTGGGAACGATGCTCAATTCCCGGATGTTGGCAAGCGTGGATCCGGAGTAGGGCTACTGTCTGGATGTTGGTCTTTGGGGATTTACGATATCTCGCGTTGGGAAGCGTCGGATAGCGTCAGTGCGACAAGGGAGGAGATTGATTATCTGGTTGTTTGTGTCATGATGATTGGTTTTTGAGCTTCATGGACAATAGTGGGCGGTGTAAGGTGAAAGATGAGTTTAGCTGCGGTTTGGGCGATGCGGATGGCGGGCGCGTCAACTGGGATGGGTGTTCCGCATTCGAGTTTTCCTGTACGTGTTGCGGCGAGTGTTGCCGTGGGAGGATTGATATTCGCTTGAATATCGAGGATCTTTGGCTCATGGCGCGTTTCATGGGCCTTAGGGATACGGCGGATCTGTCCCATAAGGGTTTGATCCGGGAGGAACCGATCGAGGGCGGTGGCTTGCGGTATTGCGTGCAGTTCAAGCAGGGTTGGTTCAAGTGTTGCCCGTTTCTGGAAAACCGGCTTGAGGATTGCGGAACATTGAGGGGCTTGTGCCGCTTGCATCCGCATTCGAAACCGTTGGTTTGCCTGCTCGCACCCATGGGCCGTGAGTGGGATGAGCACACCGGGGAGAGCCGATGGTTTTTTCAGGAACCAATCTCCGGTTGCCCCGGGGTGAAATCGGGTGCGGAAAACTATGATCCCAACGCTGTTATCGCTGAGTTGAGCGGTCGTTTGGATCGGGAGTCACACTACTATGGCGTCCTTGCGGAATTGCAGCGAATGAATGCGCCGGACGAGGTTTTTCGGGAGTTTCACCGGATGGAAACCCGACGGAGCGTCGATGCACACCTGGAGGACTGGGAAATCCGCTTGGGCATTCGGACGTCGGGTTGATTTCCCCGTTTGAAGCGCCAGAGTGGATGAGGACGCCCCTAGGGGGTGGCGTTGGTTTCCCCGGATGCGGGATTTCCGGTGGATGGGGATGCTCCCTGCTGCCCAAGGCTGCGCCGCATCGCGAATTCCCGCATGTCCACTGCGATGTCGTCGGACTCGAAGATCTCTGCGCCGATGATCTGCTCGATGATGTCTTCCATGGTGACCACGCCCACAACGCTTCCCCATTCGTCCACGACAACCGCCAGTTGCTGGTGCTTTCCGAGAAAGACCTTGAGCGCATCGGATGCAGAGTGGTTTTCGGATACAAACAGCGGTTCCTTCATGAGCTCGCCAACCGTCTTGGAGTCCTCGTCGTTGGCTTTGGCTGCCAGAAGATCCTTTCGGCGGGCGATGCCGACGATGTTATCAATGGTATCCTCAAAAACGGGGAGGCGGGCAAATGCGATGTTCTGGAAATCGGAGAATACTTCACCGACTGTCATGACTTTCTCGAGCGCCATCACCACGGTGCGGGGGGTCATGATATCTTCAACCTTGATTTCGTCGAGGCTGAGTGCGTTCGTGATCATATTGCGTTCATTCGGGCTGAGGTTGCCTTCCTGCGCGCTCTTTTCGGCGAGCAGCCGGATTTCCTCCCCCGAGACTTCCTCGGTGGCTCTTTTGGGGAGCACCAGTTGAACCGCGACTTTGCAAAGCCAGGAGATCGGGAACATGATGTTCCGGACCCCGGCAAGAATCGGGATGAGCAGGGGTTGGAGTCCGGTGCGATAGATGACCCCAACGTTTTTCGGGATGACCTCCGAGAACACAAGGATTCCGACTGTCATTCCAATCGAGAACCATGCGAGGCTGGCTTCTCCATACACGCGGGTGGCCAGCCCTCCCACGAGAGATGCCCCGAGCGTATTGGCGATGGTGTTGAGGCCCAGAATCGCCGATGAGGTTTTTTCGAGCTCATTGCGAAACTGTTCGAGTTGTTTCCCTGCGTGCGGATGACGGTTCTTCAGTGCTTCCGTGTCAGAGGTCGTGGTGCTCAGGATCATGGCTTCGAGCAATGAACAGAGTGCCGAAACCACAAGCGTGAACAGGATGGCGATGATGAGCGCGGTCATGGAATCCCGGGATCCGGACTTCGGTGGCATTCCGTGGAGTTCGGAGCGGATGCAGAAGCGGTAGGCCGGGCAAAGACTGAAAACATGGAATGAAGGTCAAACTCCGGATTCGAAACATGGGGATTCTTTGGGAGACTGTCAACGGATTATAGGAGGAGTGGAATGCCCGTAAAACTGCGAAACGGACGGTTTCAATACCCGACTGGCTTGTCAGGCGCCGCGGAATCGCCGCGGACTGCCTTTTTTGGTTGCGTTCGAGGCGGGAAGTGGCACCTCATAATCTTTTTCAGAACTATCAGGATTAGCTAGAAATGCGCTCCGACAGAATTGTAATCACAGGAATCGGATTGACCTCTCCCATCGGCAACGGGCTTGCGGAGATGCGGGATAACTTGCTGGGAATGCGGTCAAATATTCAGCAGATTGACATCCGCTACATGGGCAAGGTGCCTGCCGGGGTGTGCGAGTTTGATGAAAAACAGTATATGAGCCGGAGGCACCTGAGGGTGTGCACCCGCGCCGGCAGTATATCGGTGTATTGTGCGCATGAGGCGATCGCGGATGCCGGGTTGATTCTCGACCAGCTTCCAAAAGACCGGATCGGGGTCTACCTCGGGATCACCGAGCATGGAAATGTCGAAACCGAGAACGAGGTGTTTGCGATTTCGCAGTACGATTACGATGTCCGGTATTGGACGCATCACCATAATCCAAGGACGGTGGCGAACAATCCAGCGGGTGAAGTGACCATTAACATGGGCATCACCGGTCCTCACTACACGATCGGAGCGGCTTGTGCCGCCGGAAATGCGGGCCTTATCCAGGGGCTGCAAATGCTGCGTCTGGGCGAGGTTGACATGGCTTTGGCGGGAGGCGTGAGTGAGAGCATCCGGAGTTTTGGGATTTTCGCCGGTTTCAAGAGCCAGGGAGCGTTGGCGGATCATGTGGATCCAAATAAGGCGAGCCGCCCGTTTGACAAAGACCGCAATGGGATTGTGGTGAGCGAGGGCGGATGTATCTTTGTGCTGGAGCGTTTGGATTCTGCCTTGGCCCGTGGCGCCAGAATATACGGTGAAATTGCGGGGTATGCGATGAATTCGGATGCCAAGGATCATGTGTTGCCGGATGCAAACCAGCAAATGCTGTGCATGCGCAAATGCCTCGCGAACGCTGGCATGCGGGCGGAGGATATTGATTTGGTGAATACCCACGCAACCTCCACTCCGGCTGGCGATGTGCAGGAATGCCAGGCGGTGCGAAGCGTGTTCGGGTCCTCGGACCGGACTTACATTAACAACACCAAGAGTTATATCGGGCACGCCATGGGCGCTGCCGGTGCATTGGAATTGGCCGGTAACCTGCCTTCTTTTGAGGATGGCATGATCCATCCGAGTATCAATGTGGATCATCTCGATCCAGAGTGCGAGCTGCCTCGTTTGATCATTAATCGCCCGGAAAAGGCGAACGAAGGCGTGCGCACGATTTTCAACAATTCCTTCGGAATGCTTGGGATAAATTCGGCTCTGATCGTGAAGAAGTTTGACAAGCCATGAATCAGGGGAGAGAGATGGTGATTTATCCGATCGAGATGACTGCTGACGAAGTAAAACAAGTGATATTGGACATCATCCGGGAGATCGCTCCCGATGAAGATCTTAGCAATGTGAAGCCTGACGTGCGTTTGAGGGACCAGCTTGACCTCGATTCCATGGATTTTTTGGATATTGTCATGGAGTTGCGTAAGAAGCATGGTATTGATGTTCCGGAGAACGATTACCAGAAACTGGCCTCGCTGGACAGTTGCGCCGAGTATTTGGGACCCAAGTTCCGCGACAAAGTTGCCTGACTCCCGGATGGGTCTGTGCAATACAGGTTCATTTCCGAGCGGGTTTAGCCAGGTTTTTTCGCTTGGTGATGCATTGGCGGTTTTGAGAACCTCCGGTTCCCGGCATGGCTTCTGAATCGTCCAGTCCAACGTATGATGCGGTTATCATTGGTGCCGGCATGTCGGGCATCGCCGCGGCAATTCGTCTTGGAATGTACGGATTGAAGGTCCTCCTCGTGGAACGCCACGAGGCGCCGGGCGGATTGAATAGTTTCTACCGGAAACAGCGCGTGGCCTTTGATGTGGGGCTTCATGCCCTAACCAATTATGTCCCCGAAGGCGTTAAAGGTGCTCCACTTCAGAAGGTATTCCGTCAGTTGAGGATCCAGCGTGCGGATTTCGATTTGGCAGAGCAGACGGGGTCTTCGATTCGGTTTCCGGGACGAACCTTGCGTTTCAATAATCAATTCGAGTTTTTCCGCGAGGAGGTGATCCGTGAGTTTCCCCATGAACAGGAGCATTTCGACGCTTTTGTGCGGTTTGTCAGGGAGTATCACGCGGTTAGTCTGGACCCGGATGTCGGTTCAGCACGGGAGGAAATGGCTCGCTTTATTCGGGATCAGGATCTTGTCGAGATGTTGCTCTGCCCTTTGATGTATTACGGTAGCGCCCGCGAGCATGACATGGATTTTGGTCAATGTGTGGTGTTGTTTCAGGCCCTGTTTCTGGAGGGTTTCTCAAGGCCTTTCGAGGGGGTGAGACGCATCATTCGGGTCCTGCTCCAGCGTGCGAAGGAGGTCGGCGTGGAACGGCGGATGCGAAAGGGCGTGAAGCGCCTTCATGTCGGCAAGGGGCACGTGCAGACCGTGGAGTTTGACGATGGTGAGACCGTTTCGGCCCGTTGGGTGGTTTCGTCTGCTGGCGCTGTTGAAACGCTTCGCATGTGTTCGGATCAGCCTTCCGGAGTGGGCGAAGAACGTGTCGGGCGTTTATCGTTTGCCGAATCGATTGCCGTGTTGAACCGGGATCCGGTCGATTTCGGACTCAACGATACCATCGTCTTCTTCAACCACCGGGATACTTTCGAGTATGCCAGACCGGACGGTCTTATGGATTTCCGGAGTGGAGTGGTTTGTGTGCCCAATCACTATGCCTACAGTGGCGGGCGGCAATTGGAACAGGGATTGGTTAGGGTTACCTCCATTGCGAATGCTCCATTGTGGGAGGCTTTGGGGCCGGACGATTACCTCGCGCAAAAAGCACTTGCGAGCCGTGGAATGATGGAGTCCGCCGCACGGGCGATTCCGGGATGGGATTTGGATGCCATGAGAGCATCCGTCATCGCGGAAGACATGTTTACGCCGTGCACGATCCACCGATACACGGGACATCTCCATGGTGCGGTCTACGGCGCACCCGAAAAGGTGAGGGATGGTCGCACTCCCTACTCAAACCTGTTGATCT
>JAQVLM010000147.1 GCA_028704125.1 Opitutales bacterium | reverse complement strand
AACGATTGGCAACTCTGTCCAGTGGCCCACGTAGTCGTCTGGGCAGGTTTCGAATATAATCCGGTGAATTGCAGACAGCAGTAACAACAAAATAGACAGAGCCGCAGTCACTTGTCTTAGGGTGTTCATCCGATTTTTCTCTATTCGCTATGAAGACTATTCCGCAAGGCTTGAGAGGACCGGCACCGCATTGAGCAGCCGGCGGGTGTATGGATGCGAGGGATTCTGATACAACGCATCGGCGGAAGCATGCTCAACCACCCGACCGGATTCCATCACCATTACTTCGTCACTGATGTGCTCGATGACCGCCAAGTCGTGACCGATGAACAGATACGCAAAGCCATGCTTCTCCTGAAGATCCTGCAGAAGGTTCACGATCTGCGCCTGCACGGACACATCCAATGCGCTGACCGCCTCGTCGCACAAAAGGACATCGGGTTCTACCGCCATCGCGCGTGCGATCCCGATACGTTGCCGTTGCCCTCCACTGAACTGGTGTGGATACCGCGCAAGTGCGTCCTCTCCCAGTCCGACCTGCTCCAGCAGTTGACCCGCCCGGGCACGCCGCTCAACAGCCGGGCGTTTGGGGAAATGGATCCGCATCGGTTCATCCAACATGGCGGAGACCGTCATCCTTGGATTGAGGGAATGGTATGGATCCTGAAAAACCATTTGGATCCTGCGCCGAACCCTCATGAAGTCCGCTTCAGACAGCCCGAGGATGCTCCCACCGTTAACGAGGATATCACCCGAGCATACAGGCGCCAAGCGGATAATCGCTTTCGCCAATGTGCTTTTGCCGCTTCCACTCTCTCCAACCAACCCGAGGGTCCGCCCTTTACTCAATGAAAACGACACACGGTCGACCGCACGCAGCACATGCCCCTGTCCGGGACCGGTCCGGCGGTGAAATTCGACGCTGAGGTCACGCACTTCCAGTATCGGGCCGACCGGCGCGGATTCTGCTGAATCGTGGGATTGAGGCGTCATGATCAGGTTCAGAAGGAAAAAACGTTGGAGGTTTCAAGCCGCTTGCGCCGCGTACCCAAACGGGGAATGCAACGGATCAATGCCTGCGTGTAGGGATGTGAGGGATACCGCAATACCGTTGCGACCTCCCCACGTTCGACAATCCGGCCCCGATGCATCACCAGCAGACGATTCGCGAATCCATCGACAATTCCGAAATTGTGAGTGATCATCAACACCGCCATGCCGCTCCGATCTTTCACCATCCGCAGCAGATCCAGAATCTGGGCCTGGATGGTCACATCAAGGGCAGTCGTCGGCTCATCCGCCACGAGAAGCTTCGGTTTACAGGCCAACGCCATCGCAATCATCACGCGCTGCTGCATCCCGCCGCTCAATTGGAAAGGATAGTCTCCCATGCGTTGCTCAGGATCCCGGATCCCCACTGCATCCAGGGCTTGAACAACCTCAGCTCTCACATCCGCACAGGCGGGCTGATGAATCCTCACCGCCTCCGCGATCTGACGCCCAACCGGATAGGTCGGATGCAAACACGAGGACGGCTCCTGAAAGACGTAAGCAATTTGCCCCCCCCGAAGGCGCCTGAGACGGGACCCGCGCATCTGCAGAACATCCTGCCCCTGATATAACACCCGTCCTGACACATCGCAGGAAGGTGCGGGAGGCAACAAGCCTGCCAACGCCATGGCGGTCACGCTTTTTCCGCTGCCACTTTCCCCCACGATGGCAACCGTCTCGCCCGAAACGACATCAAAACTGACACCGGATACCGCCTCGTGAACATGCTCCCGGTTGCGAAACCGGATCTTCAAATCCTCAACCTGCAGCAGTAGGCCACCGGCCCGGGAGCTGCCGCCCGCCTCCGCCCCATCTTCTGCAGATCGATCGTGTAGGCCATCCTTCTCCCCATTCTGCTGATAGTGAATCATTCCGCTGCCTGATTTCTGGGTTGCCAATCCTGAAGCATACCCGTTAATGGATCGCTTTTATCGCGATGTCAACGGCGCTCCGGGCTCCCTTCCGGAGGAACCCGTTGACTCTCAAAAACACCATCAACGACTGCACATCTTCTAATATGATCTTGATCCTGGGATCCACCGGCTACGTCGGAGCCAAGTATGAACAATACCTCAAAGGGCGCGGTATTCCTTGCCGGGCAGTCTCACGCAAGGAAGTTGACTACACCCGTGTCGAGCCGCTCACCGAACTGCTCATAAGCAGCCGTCCGGAGTTCCTGATCAATGCAGCGGGCTACACCGGCAAACCAAATGTCGACGCCTGCGAAATCAACAAACTCGCCACGTTGCAGGGAAATGCGGTATTTCCGGGAGTCGTCCGCGAAGCTTGCGAAAGCACAGGAACACCCTGGGGACACGTCTCCAGCGGTTGCATCTACAGTGGGCGCAGAGCCGACGGCCAGGGATTCTCCGAGGAGGATACCCCGAATTTCTCATTCCGCACCAACAACTGCAGCTTCTACAGTGGAACCAAGGCGCTGGGGGAGGAAATCCTGTCCGGAGCCAAGGATTGTTTCATCTGGAGGTTGCGGATTCCGTTCAACAATGAAAACAACCCGCGGAATTACCTCACCAAACTCATGACCTACAAAACCCTCCTCGAGGCGGAAAACTCGATTTCCCATCTTGAGGAGTTTGTCGAGTCGACCTTTGCCTGTTGGGAAAAACGCATTCCCTTCGGCACCTACAACGTCACCAATCCCGGAGCCATCATGACCAGCGATGTGGTCCGCTGGATTCAGGAAGAGACGGCCCGCCGCGACAAAGAAGGGATCCCCTGCCCATTTCCGCGGTCCTATGCTTTCTTCGACGACCTTGAGTCATTCATGAAAATTGCGGCCAAGACTCCACGGTCCAACTGCGTGCTCGACACGGCCAAGCTCACGGAGGCGGGCATCTCCCTGACTCCGGTCGAGGAAGCTGTGCGCAAAGCGCTCCGGGAATGGATTCCCTGAACCTTCATTGCTGTTCAACGGACCGTTACTGAAGCGCAATCGCATCCTAACCCTTCTTCTATTCCCATGAAACTGCTTGTTACTGGAGGCGCCGGATTCATCGGCTCCAACTTTGTCCGTCACCTTCTCCGGAGTCTGCCATCGGATTCCATCTCCCGATTGGTGAATCTGGACAAACTCACCTATGCAGGCAACCCCGACAACCTACGGGATCTGGAAAACGATCCGCGCTATGTTTTCGTGCATGGGGACATCGGGGATGCGGACACATGCACCCGCCTTTTTCAGGAACACGCTTTCGACGCAGTGGTCAACTTCGCGGCGGAGTCCCATGTGGACCGCTCAATTGACTCGCCGGAACCGTTCTTCGAAACAAATGTTGTGGGCACGCTCCGGCTGGTGAACACCGCGCTCAAATACTGGAAGGGACTCGAAGACACAACCAAGCCGGGTTTCCGCTTTTTGCATGTCTCCACAGATGAGGTCTACGGATCGCTCAGTCCACAGGATCCGGCTTTCCAGGAAACCACTCCATTTGCGCCTAACAGCCCCTACTCCGCATCCAAAGCGGCCAGCGACCACATTATCCGGGCCTACCACCACACCTACGGACTGCCGGTCATCACGACCAACTGCTCCAACAACTACGGCCCCTATCAATTCCCCGAAAAGCTCATCCCGTTGATGATCCTCAACGCATTGGAAGGCAAATCACTTCCGATCTACGGAGACGGCATGAACATCCGCGATTGGCTCTATGTCGACGACCATTGCTCGGGAATCTGGACCGCACTGAACAAGGGAACGCCGGGCGAAACCTACAACATCGGCGGCAAAAACGAACAACCCAACATCGCGATCGTCGATACCATCTGTGATCTGTTGGACAAGAAACAGCCGCGACAGGACGGCCAATCCTACCAATCACAGAAAATCTACGTAAAGGACCGCCCGGGACACGACCGCCGCTACGCGATCAACTGTTCGAAGATCGAAAGCGAACTGGGATGGGCACCCGCCGAGACCTTTGCGACCGGCATTGAAAAAACTGTCGACTGGTATCTCGCCAACCGCGAATGGTGCCGGTCCATCTCTGAGGGCAAGTATCGGCGGGAACGCCTCGGCAATGCCTGAATAGCTCGCATTATCGCTCCCGGTCTGTAGCATTCCATCCATTCAAGCCATGCACACTCGAAAAGGAATCGTTCTGGCCGGAGGATCCGGCACCCGCCTTTACCCGATGACCGTTGCCATCTCCAAGCAGATGATGCCGGTCTACGACAAGCCGATGATCTATTACCCGATCTCGGTGTTAATGCTCGCCGGCATCCGCGAGATCCTGATCATTTCCACCCCTCATGATCTGCCGGCTTTCAAAAAACTGCTCGGCGACGGCAGCCATCTGGGGGTTCAGTTCTCTTACGAGGAACAACCTAAACCCGAGGGACTCGCGCAGGCCTTCCTGATCGGGAAGCGCTTCCTGAACGGCGCACCGGCCGCTCTGATTCTCGGCGATAACCTCTTCTACGGCCAAGGGTTCACGCAGTTTCTCCGCAAGGGTGACATCCAGAAGGATGGCGCGACGATCTTCGGTTACTACGTGGCCAATCCCACGGCCTACGGTGTCGTTGAATTTGACCCGACCGGCAAAGTGCTCTCCATCGAGGAGAAACCCCGCCAGCCCAAGTCGAACTACGCTGTGCCCGGGCTCTATTTCTACGACAAAAACGTGGTCGCCTATGCCGAGGCACTCAAGCCTTCTCCGCGCGGCGAACTCGAAATCACCGACCTCAACAAGGTCTATTTGGAACAAGGCAACCTCCAGGTCGAGACACTGGGCCGCGGGACCGCATGGCTCGATACCGGCAATCCGCAGAGCCTCCTCGAAGCCGCCCAGTTCGTCCAAGCCATTCAGGGACGTCAGGGACTCATGATCGCATGCCTCGAAGAAATCGCGTATGCGAACAAATGGATCTCCCGCGATGACCTCCTCGAGAGGGCGCGACTACTCGGGAAAACCGATTACGCCAGATACCTCAACTACCTTGCCGAAAGCGGAAACCCCGCTCCTTCGCTTCAGTAGTATGCCCGGTTCACCTCCGGACCATTCAGGCACGACACCGCCGGAAGTCACCCATTCCCACGTATCCATGGAACGGCTCTCGATCATCACAGCGCTTCATAACTGTGTGGATCTCACCCGTGCCTACGTTGACAGCCTTCTCGAAACCGTGGATTACCCGGATTGGGAACTGATCCTCGTTGATGATGCCAGCACCGACTCCACACCGGAGTTCCTCGACTCCATCCGCTCCCGCTTCACGGTCCTGCACAACCCCGGGAATATGGGCTACGCACGCAGCAACAACCGCGGCGAATCCGTAGCCACCGGAAGCATTCTCGCCTTCCTCAACAACGATCTGACCCTCAGCAAAGGCTGGCTGGACCCTATGCTGCACACGCTGTATCATGCCCCAAAGGCCGGAGCGGTCGGCAATATTCAAATCAATCCGCGGACGGGTCTCATCGACCATGCCGGGGTCTTCTTCGGCCTGGATGGCATGCCAAGGCAGGCCAGAAAAAACCGGGCCGCCTTCCCCGCTACCCCGACAACGGAATGGAATGCAGTCACAGCTGCCTGCATGCTCATGAAACGCTCCGTATTTGTCGAAGCCGGACGCTTTGATGAAGCCTATCGCAACGGCTTTGAGGACATCGATCTGTGCGTCAAACTCCGCACGATGGGCTTTCAGCACTACGTCTGCAACAACAGCCGGATCTACCATCATGTGAGCCAATCCCCCGGCCGCCACCACCACAACTCCGCCAATGAAGTCCTCTTTCGTGACCGCTGGGCAAGCGTCACATCGGAGTGGGGAGCACAGGAATGGCCTTCCGAATACCTCAAACGCTATGCCCGCCATTGGTGGAAACTCAACCTGAACAAAACGCTGCGGGCAATAGTGGCATTGACTTCCGACCGCGAACATAGACTCATCCACCGCCCATAAGTGCTTCGATCGCATTCCCATACATGTAGACATCCCATGGCCTCGCAAGCCCCCACAACAACATTAAGAAGCCCACACGGGTATATCGATAGAACTTGCCAAATCGGAGTGGACTAGTCTTAGCGGTGCTCAATCACGCCAGAGGAGACACCCGAAGGTTACGGATCACACGCAGATCACCCCAGTCCGCCCCTTTCATTTTGGCGCTACCGGTCTTGCGTTGCTCCGGAAACCATTCCCCGTAGTCGGATTGGAGTTGTTTGAGGAACTCCGCACTGCCCAAAGCCATGCCATCCGTGAAATACCTTACACGGCAGCGCAGTGCCTCTGCCATCTCAAGTTTGCCACCACGCTTCATGACCTGCTCAAGACGTTCCGCACTCACGCGCCCACGGTCTTTTCCAACCACGCCCTTGCTGTAGTAGCCTTTCCCGAACAGACAGATCCGGTACGACCGGATCGTCTCCTTCCATTCCCTTCCAAAGTAGATCTGTTGGTAGCCATCCCGGGCCTGCTTGTGGCCTCCCATCGCCGCCGCATATCCACAGAAGCGATACTCCGCCGGATCCTCCACCAACTCCGCCCTTACCGGATTGAGGTCAATGTAGGCCGCTATCTTCGCCATCGCCTCAAGGCTCGGCTCCACAATCAGACTCTTGAAGCGGTCCGACCAGATGCTCCCCGTGTTGCGGTGCCGGTGATTATACCAGATCCCGAATCGCTGCTTCAGCTCACGCATGAACACCGACACATCTCCCATGCGAGCACGCAAACGCTCCCGCCATTCCTGCGACTCTTCTCCTCCCTGCTCAAACACCTCGCTAAGCACGTCCGGCGCAATCGCACGCGGACCCAGATGATCCCCTCCATACAGGATTCGGTGTCGCCTCATCAGCTCCTCATCCGATACCTCCGGTTCATACCGCACCCGCGCCAATATGTGAAAATGATTGCTCATCACACAATACGAGAGCACATCCACTCCGCAAAACTCCGCCTGCCGCCTCATCAGCCGCACAAACATCTCCTTCTCCTCATCCCCAAACAAATACTGACGACAACTCGTCCGACTCAACAAGTGATATACGCCATCCATCCCCAATACCCTCTTCCTGCGAGCCCTCGTCCTCATCTTTGTCTTTTCCATAATCTCCACCCTTACTCCCTTCCCTTTCCCACTTCAACTCTTTTCTCATCTATCAGCCTGGATGATAAGCATTCACTCATAGTGGCATTGACTTCCGACCGCGAACATAGACTCATCCACCGCCCATAAGTGCTTCGATCGCATTCCCATACATGTAGACATCCCATGGCCTCGCAAGCCCCCCAACAACATTAGGAAGCCCACACGGGATATCGATAGAACTTGCCAAATCGGAGTGGGCTAGTCTTGCCCGGTGCTCAATCACGCCAGAGGGGACACACGGATGTTGCGGATCACCCGCAGCTCACCCCAGTCCGCCCCTTTCATTTTGGCGCTACCGGCCTTGCGTTGCTCCGGAAACCACTCCCCGTAGTCGGCTTGGAGTTGTTTGAGGAACTCTGCACTACCCAGG
>JAQVLM010000146.1 GCA_028704125.1 Opitutales bacterium | reverse complement strand
GGCGGCGGGGCTCGTCCGTGAAGCCGGTTTCGTGAAATGGGACGTCTACACGCCGTTTCCAGTGCACGGATTGGATGCGGTGATGGGCGAAAAACGGTCCCGTTTGGGCGGGTTGTCGCTCGCAGGTGGTGTTTTGGGTATGCTCACCGGAATCGTTCTTGTGGCGTTTATGAACCTGAACTACCCCTTGATCGTGGGCGGTAAGCCGATATTCGGCATCATTTTCCCGTTTCCCATTTTCTACGAGTTGACCATTCTGCTGGCGGCATTCGGTGCGTTCTTTGGGATGTTTTTCCTGAATCGTCTGCCGAGGCACCATCATCCGGTTTTTGAGTATGACGGGTTCGGAGCAAGTTCGGATGATAAGTTCATGATTGTTGTTGAAGCTTCAGATCCCATGTATGATGAACTGCGGACAAAGGCTTTTCTGGAGAGCCTTGGAGGCCATGATGTGACTTTGATTCCGGCTGGAAAAATGGCGGAAGATGGAGGTGCCCGATGATCCGCAACGTTATCATCGTCAATCTGCTGCTGTTTGTCGTGGTAGTTTCGCTGCTCGGTTTCCGGGGAGGGAAGTCACGCAAGGAGCCGATGGAGGTCTTTCCCGACATGGACCGGCAGGCGAAATACCTTCCGCAGGGCGAAAACCCGTTTTTCAGCAATGGTATGAATGATCGGCTTCCACCGCTCAACAGTGTGGAGCGTGGCAATGAACTGAAGCTGAAGTCGGTGTTTTCCGAGGATTACAGCGGCGAGCGCCTAACGGATACCGCGTTGCTGTATGGTCGGGATGCGTCGGGCGATTGGGTCAAGGGTTTTCCAATTCCGGTGAACCGCGATCAGATGCGGCTCGGACAGGAGAAGTTCGACTTGTTTTGTTCGGTTTGCCATGGCCCGGCTGGTGATGGGGCGGGGATTGTCCGGAACTACGGGATGGTCGCGGCGAACCTTGTGCAGGATCTCTACCGCGATCAGGCTGAAGGTGAATTGTTCAACACCGCTTCATGGGGAAAGGGTTTGATGATGGGATATGCGGACCGTATGTCCCCGGAAGAGCGGTGGGCCGTGATATTGTATGTCCGGGCGTTGCAGCGGGCAAGCAGTGCTACGCTGGATGAAATTCCGCCTTCAAAACGAAAGGAGCTTGGGCTATGAGCGAAGATGCTGCAGTTGAGCTCCCGGGTCGGGATTTTTCGAAGGTTTCCCGCCTGAGTCTGGGAATAGGATTGGCTGGACTTCTGGTGGGGTTGGCCGGTTTGATTTGGGGTGCCAGTAACGGGGATAACCGGCCATGGATGGCGTGGTTGTTGGGTTTTGCGTTTTGGATGTCCGTTCTGGTGGGAATGCTGCTGTTCATCATGATCAGTCACATTTTTGATGCGGGGTGGTCGGTGATCATCCGGCGTCAGTTGGAGCACATGGTGTCCGCTTTTCCCTGGATGGGCTTGATCTTTGCTCCGCTGATCCTCACTCCATGGTTTTTCCCGGAGTATGCGGGTATGATCTGGAAGTGGCTGAGTCCGGAATACGTCCTGCCGGGTGGCGGCGTGGTGGGTGATGACCCCCTCTACATATGGAAGCAGGGGTGGCTCGACCGGTTCTGGATGACGTTTCGAACTGTCCTCTACTTCGGTGTGTTCATCGGCTTGGCCTTTGGTTTGAGAAAGCATTCGTTTGCTCTCGATTCAGATGGGCAAGAACGCCATGTGCGGCAGATGCGGGTGCTCTCCGCGATCGGAGTGTTTGCGGTCGGATTGAGCGCGACCTTCGGAGCGTTTGATTGGTTCATGAGCCTCGAATACCATTGGTTCTCGACCATGTTCGGAGTCTGGTTCTTTGCCGGCGCCATGCGTGTGGCAGTGGCATTCACGATCGTGTTGTGCTTTGTCCTGTCGACGAAAGGCTGGTTGGCGGGTATCTACAAGCGGGCACACCGGTATGACCTGGGGCTATTGTTGCTGGCGTTTACCGTTTTCTGGGCCTATATCGCATTTTCGCAGATGTTCCTGATCTATCAGGCTAACATTCCGGAGGAAACCTTCTGGTACAACCTCAGGCTCTATGCTTCGGATGGATCCTACAACGACTGGTGGTGGGTCGGCATGTCGTTGGTGGTATTTCATTTTCTGGTGCCGTTTCTCTTCCTGATCTTCTACACGACCAAAGTGTCCGTGAAGGCGCTGTTGGGGGTGAGCGTGGCAGCCTTGGTATTTCACATGGTGGATCTCTACTACAATATTCTGCCTGCAAAGGTGGCGGATGCGACCGATCCGTCGCGCTATGATGTCACTGGCTTTGGTGTGAGTGTATTTGACCTGTCCGCATTGATCGGGATGGGCGGAATTGTAATCTGGTCTTTCCTGCGAAGCGCCCGGAAGGCCGCTCCCATCCCTTTGCGTGATCCCCGGATTCTTGAATCGATTCATCATCATGAGTGAGCTTCCTTCCAACGTATCTCATTCCGAACAACAGGTTCCGGGTCGGCTCCCGGTTGGTGTCTCCCTTGCGGTGGGCTTTGCTGGGATTCTGCTGTTCATGTTGATTATCTGGATCGCCTATATCCGAAACCCGAAAGAGGGCGTGGATGCCGCACTTGTGGCTCAAAGGGTGAGTGACTTGAAAGCAATTCAGGCGCAGGGGATTGAAAAGATCACTTCATTCGGGGTCGTCGACGCACAAGCCGGCATCTATCGCATCCCGGTCGCCGATGCCATGGAGATCGTGGTGAAACAATTCGCGCCTGAACCCGAACCTTCAAACGATTCCTGAACCATGCAGCATTCCTGGGACATCGTTGTCAGCATACTGGTGATTTTCGGGCTTCTTTTCTTCGGAGTTGCCGTTTGGGCCTTGTCGTGGGCTGCCAAAAACCGGCAATTTGAGCGTTTCGAGCAGGGTGCCCGGGTGATTTTTGATGAGGAGGAGCCGGAAGGGGTATGCACAGACTCGTTTCCTTCCGCATCCAAAAAGTCGAAGAATCGCCGTGCCGACAAGAGCAACCAGAAGTCGGTAGACGGTTCCGATTGATTTCCCATCCATCCATTTCATACTTTATCCATGCAAGGAACGCAGCCAGATATCCGAATGCCGCCACCCCCTCCCGGGTTGAGTCAGGTGAAGCGGGAAGCCGAACGGGCCAAGCTCAGCGAGATCGACCGTTCCATGCGAGTGGCCGGTCTGTTGTTCGTGTTATCCGCAGTGGTCTGGTTAATGGTCGGGACGGTATTTGCCCTCATCGCATCCTATAAGATGCACAATCCGGAGTATCTTGCTCAATTTGAGTGGCTGACTTTCGGAAGGGTCAGGTCCGCACACCTCAACACCATGATTTTCGGGTGGGGGAATAATGCGATTTTTTGCGTAGCACTCTGGCTGATGGCGCGCTTGAGCCGTTCCCAGGTGCGGCACGGCGGTTTCCTTGTGCTTGCGGGGATCTTGTGGAACATGGGCGTGACAATCGGGGTGACCGGTATTCTGTCCGGTGAAATGACTTCGGTGGAGTGGCTTGAAATGCCGATGGAGGTAGCTCCGATTCTGGCCCTTTCTTATGCAATGATCGGGGTGTGGGGAATTGTGACGTTTTCGCACCGGCAAACCGGGCATGTGTATGTTTCGCAGTGGTATATTCTCGCCGCGATTTTCTGGTTCCCCTGGCTCTACACGGTTGCGCAGGTGATGATCCTGTTCGTGCCGGCAAGAGGTGTGGTGCAGCCAATCACCAACTGGTGGTTCGCCCATAATGTTCTGGGATTGTGGCTGACGCCAGTGTCTCTGGCTTCCGCCTACTACCTCATTCCCAAGGTCTTGGGGAGACCAGTTTACAGCTACTACCTTTCGGTGATCGGTTTTTGGGCACTTGCTCTTTTCTATAATTGGGCAGGAATTCACCACCTTATCGGGGGGCCGATCCCCATCTGGCTGCAAAGCGCGGGGACGGTGGCGAGCGTGATGATGACAATTCCGGTCATCGTGGTCGCGATCAACCACCATATGACCGTGATCGGCAGTTTCGGGACGGTCTGGCAGAGTCCCACGCTGCGTTTCGTGGTGTTCGGGGCGATGTCCTACACGGCTGTCAGCCTCATTGGATCGGCCATGGCCTTGCGTGAGGTCAATGTGGTCACGCATTTCACCCACTTCACAGTCGGTCATGCGCACCACGGGGTGTATGCCTTTTTCACCATGATTATGTTTGGCAGTATCTATTTTATCCTGCCCCGGCTGATTCGGAGGAATTGGCCCTCGGCGGGTTTGATTTCGATTCATTTCTGGAGTTGTGCTCTCGGGATCACCGGATATGTGGTCGCGCTCTCGATTGGTGGATGGATTCAGGGACTGGAGATGAACAATGCCGAGATCCCGTTTATGACGGTTGTCCGTAATACCGTCCCGTGGCTGACTGCCCGGACGATTTTCGGGATCCTCATCACTGTCGGGCACTCCGCCTTCTTCATTCATTTGGTTTGGATGCTGCTTCCCGAAAGGTTTCGTAGGGTTCCATCATCATACGATTCATTCGGCGCTGACCCGATTGCCTAACCCCAAGAGCGACTTCAATGAAGAACTTGCCAACATTGTTTCTGGGGATCTTTTTCGCACTGGCGTTTTCATGGACGGGCCTGATCCTTTCGAGTCATCTGTTTCTGGGCGATTTGAAGTCGACAACCGCCACCTTGGACGAGCAGGGGAATCCGGTGGAGGGGGATCCGTTGTATCCGCTGAAGCTTTCGGGTATCGCCCGTGAAGGGAAGCAGGTCTACATTGATCAGGGTTGCGTCTATTGCCACTCGCAGCAGATACGAACAAAGGGATATGGGGCTGATTTTGAACGGGGTTGGGGCGAGCGCCAGACGGTGGCACGCGACTACATTTATCAGGAGAGAGTGATGCTCGGAACCATGCGGACTGGGCCGGATCTTGCCAATGTGGGGACGCGGCTGTCTTCAGTGCAGTGGCACATGCAGCATTTGTATGAGCCGCAGATCACGTCGCCGGGATCCATCATGCCGCCATATTCCTACCTGTTTGAGGTCCGCGAGATTGGCTCCAGACCCTCTCCCAATGCCGTGAGCATCCCATTTGATTCTCCCTATGCCCCGCCTGAGGGGTGGGAAGTTGTGCCAACTCCAAGGGCTGAGGCGCTCGTCGCCTATCTTCTTTCCTTGCGGGTGGACTATGAATTGCCGGAAATGAAATTCAGCGAAGATGACTGATACCGAACAGCCACGTCCTCCCGAATCGTCGGGTGATCATTCCGCTTCTCCCCGATCGGATTTGGGAGATGAAGAACTTCAGCATCTGCATGACCCGGTGCGAATGGAGAAGGATGAGCCGCGCGAGGGTTTGCATCCGGGGCCGGTTGTTTTGCTGATGTTTATGATATTCGGCATCAGTTTCTGGGCCGGCATATACTTGATTAAGGGTTCCGGCGGGTTTCAGTGGGATGTTTATGACCCCAATTACCAGCCCGGCGGAAAGGCGGCTGCGGAGGTGGCTGCGTTCGATCCGATCAAGCGTGGGGCCAGGGTGTATCGATCCAATTGTAGCGCGTGTCATCAGGCGGATGGATCCGGGGTGGCGGGTGTTTACCCTCCGCTTGCCAAGTCCGATTGGGTCGGGAAATCTCCGGATATACTAGTGCGGATTGTCCTGCATGGTCTGGCCGGGGAGATTGTGGTGAATGGCAATACCTACAGTGGCGCGGCCATGAATGCTTTCGCGGATATCCTGAGTGACCGGGATGTGGCTTCGGTTCTAACCTACGTTCGTCAGGAATGGGGAAACCAATACGATCCGGTCGATGAGGCAACAGTTGCCGCGATCCGGACTGCGTCGGGTGGTCGCTCCTCTCCATGGTCTCCTGCCGAGTTGTTGGATTCGTTCGGGGATTGAGGCGGCTCCTGATTTACGATACGGATTCGGATGGGTTTCGAGGGGTGGTTCATGCGAAAAAGCTGGCCCATGGGGGCTTCAGGATATCATAATTTTCGATGCGCCGCCGGATAGCGGTTTTCCGGCGCGAGTTTTTCCGGGTGAGAGATATGGGGCAGATCGGAAGAGTCGGCTATGTTGGCGGGATTGATTTGTTTCCGTTGCGCAAGACGTTGCGTGGATACTCTGTTTCAGCCTGGAAGGGTGATGCGAATGCGGCCATTAACGTCGCGTTGCTCGCGTTCCCCCAAGGAATGGCCTACGCGATGATCGCAGGGCTGCCGATCGAATACGGGATTTTGGGTTCGGCTGTGGCTTGTGTGGTTGGCGCGATATGGGCGCGGTCCAGATTCGTGGTGCTAGGACCCACCAACGCAACGTCCGTTTTGCTGATGAGTGCATTTGCCGCCACGCAGTTGAGTGTGGCAGAATCAATGGTGGTGCTTCCATTGATCGTGCTCTTGAGCGGTCTGTTCATGCTTGCAGGTGCTTTCGCGAAGGCGGCCGGGTTGTTGCGCTACATTTCGCGGACCGTCGTAACCGGCTACATAACGGCTGCGGCTCTGTTGATTGTTGCAAATCAGATCCGGCATGTTCTCGGGGTGGAGTCGATGGGCGGATCGGCTTCAACTTTTGTGGCGGTGATTCGGGATACGGCGTTGTCGTTGTCAACTGTTAACGGGGCTGCGGTCTTTCTCTCAGCGAGTACTTTTGTAACCTACTGGGCGCTTCGACAAGTGGCTCCGAGTTTGCCCAATGTCGCATTGTGTCTGGTGTTGATGGGCCTTTTGAGTGCGGGCATGCAGCGCATGGGGTTTGAGGTGGAGATGCTGGCCTCGTTTTCACTCGGAGAGTGGGGGGTTGTGTTCCCGGAGGTCGATCTTCACTCGGTGCGGCGCTATGTCAGCACCGCCATTGCGGTGGCGTTGTTGAGTGCACTGGAAGGTTATTCGATCGGCAAATCTCTTGCCGCCCGTTCCGGGGACAAGCTCGATGCGAACCAGGAGTTATTCAACATGGGAATGGCCAACCTCGGCTGTGCATTTCTTTCCGGTATGCCGGCATCGGGTTCGCTTACCCGTTCGGTCTTGGGATGGAGCAGTGGTGGGAAGACCCCATTGGCGAGCCTGTACACAGGTTTGATCATTTTGGCGGTGGCCGCTGGCTTGGGTGGATGCCTGATGTGGATCCCAAAGCCAGCTCTCGCTGTGGTGGTGATCGTAATCGGGATATCATTGGTGAGCCGTCACCAGATCTTTCTCGCATGCCATTCCACAGGGTCGGATGCCATCGCCTTTTACACCACCCTTGCCGGCGGGTTGTTGCTGCCTCTGGATATGGCGATCTATTTGGGCACGGGCATCTCCATATTCCTCTTCCTGAAGAAGGCGGCGGCACCCGATCTGATCGAATACACATTCACCGAGGAAGGACGACTCACCGAAAAACAAGGGCGGGCTAAACAGGTTCCCGAGGTTTCGATCGTCCATGTCGAGGGCGATCTCTTTTTCGGCTCTGCGGATTTGTTCCGCGACCAGATCCGGCGCATCATCGAGGACGATAATTTGTATGTGCTCATTCTACGGGTAAAGAATGCCCATATTCTGGAT
>JAQVLM010000145.1 GCA_028704125.1 Opitutales bacterium | reverse complement strand
TCCTGCAGCAGGGAGACCGTTCATTCCGGAGATGGTGCCGCCTCGGGCATATCAGCCTCCAGTTGCGACAAACAGTCCAAGACATTTTGTTTCATGCCCCGACACGAAAACAGTCGAAATCCCCGAATTGAATGAAGTGTCGGCCTTGCACAACAAGCTGGCGCGCCCCAACGTTCGAGATATTCAAGCTCGTCTTCGAAACCCACCTCGTCAAGCTACCCCCGGACTGCCATTACGGGCTCGCGAAAGAAACGAGACGCCTGCCTCCAGAACCGAGATCGACGCAGGAAGGACTGCCATTACGTTGCCGGAGGGAAACGCAGAATCCTTGATTGACGGGATAGCTTTTGTAGATACATTATGCATCATGAACGCAAAAGTATCGCGCTGGGGTAATAGTCTGGCCTTGCGCCTTCCCAAGGGATTGGCGGCGAGTCACAACATCTTTCAGGATTCGAATGTTGAAATCATTGAGAATGACAACGGATTACTCATACGTCCCTCGATTCCAGCGACCTACGTACTGGAGGATCTGCTGGAAATGATAACGGATGAAAACTGTCATTCCCAGGTGTCGACTGGATCTCCCAAAGGCGTAGAATCATGGTGAAAACCTACGTTCCGGAAGAAGGAGACATTGTCTGGCTCGAATTCGATCCGCAGGCAGGCCGTCGCCCCGCAGTCGTCCTATCGCGAAAAGCCTACAACCAGAAGACAGGGTTGGCGATCTTTTGCCCTATTACATCGCAGATCAAAGGCTATCCGTTCGAGGTAACGGTCAACGGGGAGAAGATCAGGGGAGTCGTGCTTTCAGACCAAGTGAAAAGTCTGGATTGGAGAGCGAGACAAGCGAAGCTCATCGAAAAACTTAACCCCAAAGCCCTCGCGGAAGTCACAGCCAAATTGTCAAGTATCATACGGTAAGGCTCTGTGGTTAAGACGTCTTAATCCTCAATCAAACCCCAGCCCGGAACGCTCACGCGTCCCGCTACCGAAAGACCTCCCTATCCCTCTTTCCTTTGCGCCTTGGTGCCTCTGTGAGAGAATCTCTTCTTCTTCCCGAAGCATTGGTGGCATTCCCAACACCACCCAGAGCCAACCGATTGCGGATGAGCGAGGACGCTCATCCCTACCCACAACCGCCAATCTCACGTGAGCGGATAATCCCACGCCTGGAATCCCCGCACCCGGTAGGGCGAATTGTCCTCAATGAGCCGCTCTCCCCCTTTCGTGCTTTGTGATCTTTGTGGCAAATACGCTTTCCAACTTCGCTCGCGATGCCCGCTGGATGGCCTTGGTCATGAGCGTGGCCGAATGGGCTTCTCCAACGGATTTGAATGTGAAAACAAGAGGAACCACGAAAGACCCGAAAACAACGAAGAGAGGATAAGACATTCAACCACTAATGCACACTGATAGATACTGATGAAAGGATCATTTCCATGTAGTTCTTCCCTTCGTGCCGTTGAGCCTTCCCTCTTCGTCAGGCGTTCGCCCGACTACGCCGGACACGTTGTGAGAGGATGACTATTCTTCTTCCATCCTGTAGATCCTGTTCATCTTGTCCAAAAGAAGGGCATTGAAACCCGTTCTCATAACTGAAAATGAAATTGATTAATAATGTTGCTTTTCAAACAATTCAGGTCACATTCATCGCATGAGATTCGACTGGGATCCCTTGAAAAACCTCTCAAACCAAGAGAAACACGGGATTTCGTTCGAGCTCGCACAAACTGCATTTGATGATCCTGATGCCATCGTGGCACTGGACGCAACTCACAGTGGGAACCACGAACTGCGTTGGTGGTTGCTGGGCAAAGTGGAGGGCAAGGTGCTCACCGTTCGCTACACCCATCGCCCCAATGGAGTCATACGCATATTCGGAGCAGCATGGTGGAGAGAAGGAAAAAAACGATATGAAGAAGCAAACGGCATCACCTGAAACACTACACTTTGACGAACAAGGCTACCAGGCCGACGTTGAATCAATCAACGGGGAACCCCTTCCCGATCTTGGAAAACTGGAGTTCAAACGCTTCACCAAAGGAGGCGCAAGACCAGGCGCTGGTCGCCGGAAAGGCGATCGGGTCCCCGTAACCCTGCGATTGCGGCCTGAAATCCGGAAGCGACTGCAAGCCAAGGCAAAATCCGAGGGCAAAACCCTGTCTGAGATCGCTGAAGAAGCACTACTCATGATGAAGTAGGGGCCATCCAACGTCATCCCCCCAAAAAAACGGATCCAAGGATCAAAGGAGGGCGGCTGATCATCGGCTATCTTTCATCGGAATGCCATTTCATCAGCCTGAATGACAAGAAATAGGTACACGAAGAAGTAATGCATCCCGGACTACCCACTATCAGTGTCTATCATCTTCATCAGTGGCTAAACACCTTCTCATCCACAGATTTCGAGGATTTCCACAGATTGAAAATCTCCACCCTTCGTGCTCTCTGCGCTCTTCGTGGTGAAGAATCTTCTTTCCCCCTTACTCTGGTCCTTCGAGAACCTCCTTCAACCTCCCCGCAACGGGCTTCCCAGAGTAGCGGGAGCATCCCTACTCGCGCCCTGTTCCAAATCGAAGTCCCACGAATATGGCGAGCAAGGATACTCCCCCTACCTTGAAGAAGACGACGGGCTTAGTCATGAGCTTCGTCGAATGGCTGAAGCCGCCGCCTCCGGCGCAACGGTCCTTCCCTCAATTCCCGTGTCATGCTTTATTCATCTTCCTTTGCGTCTTGAGTGCAGACGCTGCATGCAGCGTCAAACGGGCGTGAGACAGATCTTCTTCAATCCTGTAGATCCTGTGAATCCTGTCCAAAAAATACCCTGCAGAAGGGAGACCGTTCATTCCGGAGATGGTGCCGGAAGAGGGACTTGAACCCTCACAGCCTTGCGGCCACTAGAACCTGAATCTAGCGCGTCTGCCAATTTCGCCATCCCGGCATGGATTGCTCTTAGCAAAGCACTGGATGAAAGGAATGGAGGTGAATGCTGTCAAGCGATTTCCAACTGCCAATTTCAGATCGAACATGAAAGAACTGCTTGCGAAAGCGGGCAAGCCAGTGGCTTCCGAAATCCAAACGGGTCACCCGCCCGGAAGGCTCGATCCGGCTAAGGGCAGAATGTAGCCTGAGCCATCCCGCTCTATTTACGGTGAGCTTTTGATACAGGCTGATTGCGTTCCGTTTTGAGGGAAATCCTGGCATTAGCCATAGAATCAGCGTTCCTTCTGTTCTGCAAAAATCCGGAAATTGGATCGAATGCCGTAAAAAAACCTTGAAATCGCCGGAATCCTCTATTGATGGTCTTGTCCAAGGTTGGATAACAAAGGTTTTCGCCCAATCCAGGAATTCCACCGTCCGCCTTATGGCGATGGATCCTGTCCATTGCGGGAGTGCCTTTTGTCACCCAGCTTCAATGTATCGGTTGAACGCACTAGCATCCCAAGCCATGATAGAAGCCCTCGACTTGACCAAATACTACGGCAGCCGCTGCGTGGTCGACCACGTCAGTTTCAAGGTATCCCCCGGGGAGGTTCTCGGTTTTCTCGGCCCTAACGGCGCGGGAAAATCAACCACCATGAAGATGCTCACGGGTTTCCTGCATCCGAGCTCCGGTGAAGCGAGAATCGACGGAGTCCGGGTCTCGTCAGACGCGGTCAACACCCGTCGGCACCTTGGCTACCTACCTGAGAACGGTCCGCTCTACGAAGAAATGACCGTGCGTGAATTCATCGATTTCATTGCACGGGTCCGGCTACCGGACCAAACTCCGGAGCAGAGGCAAAGCGCGTGCGAAGGAGTCATGCAGACCTGCCACATCGACACAGTGGCAAACCAGACGATCGACACTTTGAGTAAAGGCTTTCGCCAACGGGTGGGCGTTGCTCAAGCGATTCTGCACGATCCACGCTATTTGATTCTGGACGAGCCCACCGACGGGCTGGATCCCAACCAGAAACAGGAAGTCCGCCAACTGATCCGGCGAATGTCGGGCTCAAAGGCCATTATCCTTTCCACTCACATTCTGGAGGAAGTGGATGCCATGTGCAACCGGGTGATCATCATCGCAGCAGGCAAGATCATCGCGGATGAAACCCCGGACGCACTGCGCCGGAGGCATCCAAAACACAATGGCATCACGCTCCGTCTGGCATCCGAAAACGATGCTCAGAATATTTCCACCGCCCTGCGCAGCCGTTTCCCTGCCGCGAAAATCGCCTGCTCGGCAAACGCGATCGAAGTGCTGCCAGAGAATCACGAGCCGATCGGGCTTGAGGTCCTCAACTTCGCGCATGCTTCGCAATGGAAAATTGACCGGTTCGACCGGCCGGACGCCCGGCTGGATGAAGTATTCCGTGAATTGACCTCCTCCAGTCCGGTATCCTGATCGCCCCTTCGAAACCTATCGATTGGGACCGATCCTTCAAAACCCATTCTCCACGCTAACCATGAAATCGATTTCCACCCTTTTCCAACGCGAGTTCTCCGGTTACTTCCGCACCCCCGTAGCCTACGTTTTCCTCGTGGTTTTCCTGATGGCGACCATCGGGCTAGCCTGGTTTCTCGGGCGTTTCTTCGACGGAGGAGAAGCCACACTCGCCCGCTTCTTTGTGTTTCTGCCGTGGGTCTTCCTGTTTCTGGTTCCCGCGGTTGGCATGAGGCTATGGGCAGAGGAAAAGCGCTCCGGGACATGGGAGCTGCTGTTCACGCTCCCGGTTTCTATTCCTGAGGCAGTTCTCGGCAAATTTCTTGCCGGATGGCTCTTCCTGTGTGTTGCCCTCCTTGGCACGCTGACGATGGCATTCACGGTAGGGTATCTGGGATCTCCGGACTGGGGGGTGATCATGAGCGGGTACGCGGGAGCCATTCTGATGTCCGGAGCCTACCTGAGTATCTGTTCGCTCACATCCGCGCTCAGCCGGAGTCAGGTCATCAGCTTTGTCATCAGCGTGGTATCATGCCTGGTGCTGGTCTTTCTGGGTTGGAGTGTATTCAACAACTTCCTTACTGCGATCCACCTCCCGGTTGAAGCGGTGGACGCAATCTCGAACTTCAGCTTTATCACGCACTTCGAGCCGATGACCATCGGACTGATCCGGTTCCAGGATCTGGCGTTCTTCCTTACGATCATGGCAGCATGCCTGTCGCTGAACATCATCATCCTCAAGCGCTAACCTTTTTCCCAGAATCCGCAGATGAAAACCCAAGACAAATGGATTGCCGCAGCACTGGTGCTGCTTTCTTCCTTGCTCATCACCTTCATCGCCTCACGAATCCCGATTCAGTGGGATGTGACATCCGAGGGCTTTTATTCCCTCTCCAAAGGAAGCAAAAATCTCCTGAAATCGATCGAGGAGCCGATCCAAATCGACTACTATTTCAGTCGAAGTGCGGAAGGGTTGCCATCCTTTTACAAGAACTTCGGCGAACGTGTGGCCGTCTTTCTCCGGCAGTATGAACGCAGCGCCAAGGGAATGATCCAGTTGCGCATCATTGATCCCAAGCCCGACACCAAGGAGGAGGAAGCGGCGATCCGTGCCGGCGTTCTCAAATCCCCACTTCCCAACGGGGCTTCATTTTTCCTCGGGCTGGTGGCGACCCAAGCTGATCAGGAGGAAAGCATCGAAACCGTCAGCTTCCAACGGGAATCTTTCCTGGAATATGATATCTCCCAGCTCATTTCGAAGGTCCAACAAGTCGACCGGCCCAGCCTCGGCATCATCACCCCCCTTGCGATTTCAGAGCCTGAGCCTCAGCGAAATCCGATGATGCGAGGCCAACCGATGACCCGTGACTGGGCTTTTCTTGCACAGCTGCGTGAGCGCTTTGAGGTCCGGATCATTCCGACCACTTCGGAGTCCATCGAACCCGCGGTCGATCTGCTCATGGTAATCCACCCGCAAAACCTCCCCGAGCGCCTCCAATACGCGATCGACCAACATGTAACCGGAGGCAAACCCCTCATTCTCGCGCTCGACCCGTCTTCGGTGACCCAGAAACAGACCCAAAACCCGCAAGCCGTTATGATGGGGCTTACCCCAACCTCCAGCAACCTGACCACCCTGCTCGATCAATGGGGCATCTCCTTTGACGACAAAAACATCGTCGGTGACCTCGAATTCGCCGCCCGGGTGAGCTCGGGAATGGGCCAGGCGGTGTTGCACCCGATCTGGATGCAAAACCGCAACCTCAACAGGGAGCTTCCGGTTGTTGCCCCGCTGGGTGAGGTTCTTCTGGTCGAACCCGGCAGCTTCAGTTTCGCAGAGAAGGACGGCCTGACTTTTGCGTCCCTTATCGAAACATCCGCTCAAAGCGCTGCCCTTCCTTTGGAAACACTCCGTTTTGCGCAGCCTCAGGAAATCCTCAAAAACATCCGGAATCAGTTGGCAGCATCCGAAGGCAGGCCGCTGGTTTTGGCAGGCATGTTGTCGGGTAAGTTCACTTCGGCATTCCCCGAAGGCCGACCGGCCGCCCCCAAGACGGAGGACGACAAGGATGCAACGCCTCCACCCGAGGAAAACCCGGAGAACCAGTCTCCCCACAAACAAGAAGGCGAAAGCGTCGTCATCGTTCTCGGGGACACGGATTTCCTCAACGACGGATACTCGGTGGAACGTCTGAACTTTTTTGGCAGCGAGATGCTCCGCCCTATCAACGATAACCTCAGCCTCATCCTGAACCTGGCCGAGTTTGCCACTGGAAACCAGGACCTCCTCTCCCTCCGTGGCCGCGGCAGCACCACCCGCCCCTTCACCCGGGTGCAGGAGATCGAGCTTCAAGCCCAAAGCCGCTACCAGGACAGTCTCGATACGATCAACCAACAGCTGCAGGACGTGCAAAAACAACTGAGGGAACTCCAGACCCAACAGAACAGGGATGGGCTTCTGGTGGCCACTCCCGAGGTCCAACAGGCCATTCGCGAGTTTCAGGAACAGGAGGCATCCGCAATCGCCAGCCGGCGGGAGATCCGCAAGAAACTCCGTGAAGACATTGAAGCACTCGACCGCAACCTGGTCTTTTTCAATATGGCTCTTGTGCCATTTGTGATAACCGTTCTGGGGATTCGATTCTTTGTCCGACGCAACCGTTCTCCCCGCTGAAACCGCAAAACATCCAACACGCTATGAATCTGCGCAACCTCAGCATTGTCACCGGTATTCTCGCCGTCATCGCGATCGCGATACTCGTATTCGAGCATGCGACACAGCCGCAACCCGGCACGGTTCTTCCTTCCGGGGATTCCACGCTCCTTACCGATGAGCGCATGGCTCCGGCAGCAACGATTATCGTCAAAGGCTCCGACAAAAAAGAAACCCGTATTGTCACCGACAAAAAGGGGCATTGGATGGTCGAAAACCACCATAACCTGCCAGTTGACTTTTCAAAGCTCTCCCGACTCCTCGGTGGGATCAGGGATGCGGGCATTCTGCGCTTCGTCACCCGCAATCCGGAAAAGGCATCCCAACTGGAGATAGACCAAAGCTCTGTGACCCTTTTGGACGACAAAGGCGAGGTCATCCGGAAGATCCGATTCGGGAAAACCGGCAA
>JAQVLM010000144.1 GCA_028704125.1 Opitutales bacterium | reverse complement strand
TCAACCTCCGGTTTGTTCCCGCCCTCTTGCTGTTTTCGATCCTGACAGGATATGTGACCTTCTGGTTTGCTCCTATTGGCAATACGATGTCGCGCAAGCACGAGTACGAAGCGGACGCGTTTGCAAGTCGCATGATTGGGGACTCGAAACCGTTGATCCAGGCATTGCGGAAGCTCCACGAGAAAAACCTGAGCAACTTGACGCCTCATCCCTCATACAGCCGTTTTTACTATTCCCATCCAACCTTGCTGGAAAGGGAGGATGCGCTGAATAGTCGGATCACGGAAGGTTGATTCCATGCGACGCGACCTCCCATTGTCCCATCGGTGGGTCAGACCGTATGTTGGATTTTTGTGGGTTGCTGCATGCGTGGTGCAGTCGGTCTTTGGCGGGGATGGGGAAACGCAGCCAATCAAGCCAAAAAAAGATTTTACGATATTATCATGGAATCTTTGCAATTATAACCTGTGCGACCGGATGGTCGACGGGCGTTTCCGACAGGGATATCCGAAGCCGGAGCATGAGAAAGAAGCGATTCGCAGGGTGATCTTGCGATTGCGTCCGCATGTATGGTTGGTGCAGGAAATCGGTGGCATCCCATTCATGCGGGAGTTGGCGGATGATCTTCGCAAAGAGGGATTGGATTATCCCTATCTGTATGTGGAACCGGGATCCGATCCGGACCGGATGCTGGGCGTATTCTCGCTTGTCCCGTTTCGCATTCCCCCAAGCGGGGACGGTCCGGAAACGGTCTGCGGCCCATTGCCCGATGTGAAAAGGGGGCTGCTGCGGGTCGTGCTGGAAGTTGGCGGAAGGGAGCTGATCCTGGCGTCCTTTCACCTCAAAAGTCGATACACCACGGATCCCGGAGATCCGAATGGCGCCCGCCAGCGGGAAACAGAGGCCCGCCGCATCCGGGATGCTCTCGCATGCGATGCCACGCGTCATCCGGATGCCGCCGTATTGGCGATGGGCGATCTGAATGATTATGCCACAAGTGCTCCCTACCAGCGTTTTGTCCTGCGCAATCGCAGTGAGCTTTTCCGGGAATTACCGGTTTCGGATTCCGTTGGAGAACAATGGACTTATAAAAATCTTAAAAAACGTGTATATGAACAAGTGGATTTTACTTTCTTCCTGAGCCATTCTGCCGATATTAGAGAGTGGAGGTCAACCTCGGGTATAGTTGATGGGCCTGAAGTTGAAATTGGAAGCGACCATCGACCAATTTTTGTTGTTTTTCGGTAAAAGTCCTATTTAATCTTGCGTTCCTGAATCAAATAAACTGAGTTTCTACTACGGGTTCCGACTCTGAGTGTCATGTACGAGGAAAACATACCAATATCTCAAGCCATTCATGTGAGTACTTCTCCGGAACGGATCCGTAATTTCTGCCCGGAATCGAAGAATGCCCACACGATGGCGGCGGCCTTTCACCGTCTTTGCCAGTCGCATACCCATGTGTTTTTGGCAGGACCAGCAGGAAGCGATTTTGAGCTGTGGGCCCGTGAATACGATTGTGCCCGTAGCG
The DNA here is from genome assembly GCA_028704125.1 of Opitutales bacterium. Classification (GTDB taxonomy): domain Bacteria; phylum Verrucomicrobiota; class Verrucomicrobiia; order Opitutales; family JAFGAQ01; genus JAFGAQ01. The sequence continues at coordinate 6,026 of JAQVLM010000144.1, read as the reverse complement.
GGGGAGAGGAATCCCTGTTGGTTTTGGAACCGGGGATGTTGGAAAAAGGCCGGATCAACGATTTGCTTTCGCTTTGTAATCGCAAGAGCCTTCCGTCTGCTATTCTTGTTGAAGGGTTGGATCGCATGAGGGCCCGTGAACAGGAAGTTCTCAATCACCACCTGAGTGACGGCGAGCCATGGCCGACTGTGTTTTTCTATGCTTTGCCGGATTTTCCGGTGGATGGATCGGTTCCGTCCGGGTATCCCGAGTTCTTGGCGAAGCGCGCGCGCGAGGCTTTGTTTGAGATTCCCGCGCTTTCACGGAGGCGTTGTGATATGGCGCATTTCGTTTGGAATCTGATCGAAGAATACTCCCAACGGGTGGGTTGGTCGAAGTTGTCCGCTTTCGATGACGATGCGATTGCTCTGTTGGTGGACTATGGTTGGCCGGGCAACTACACGGAAATCAAGCGTGTGATCCGCCTTTTGGTCCGCACCTGCGAAACGGGTGGAATGGTCACCCGGGACGTTTTGGAGAATGCGATTCTCACCTTGAGCACTTCACCGATCGCCTGAATAAGGTCCTGATCGGGTCGTTTTGAGAAAATTGGGGAACCCCTTGGGTATCCCTTTTTTTGTGTTGTCTCGGGACTAGGATCGGAGGCGGATCTCGACTGATTCAAGAAAAAAACGACCGCATGAGGGCGTTCTCCCAGCATGCGGTCGTGAAATAAAACAACCTTGATAACAATCAGGCTTTGGAGGCCAGCATTTCGTTGATTGCTGCAGCAGCGCGGCGGCCTTCGCCCATTGCAAGAATTACAGTCGCGGCACCAAGCACGATATCCCCACCGGCGTAAACTCCGTCGATAGAAGTTTTGCAGTTGTCGTCCACGATGATGTTTCCGCGTTTGTTGACTGTCAGTCCGTCTGTGGTCTGCCGGATCAGGGGGTTGGATTCGTTGCCGATCGCCACGATCACGGTGTCGACCTCCATCATGAATTCGCTTCCGGGGATTGGAACGGGACTGCGGCGCCCACTTGCATCGGGTTCGCCGAGTTCGAAACGCTGCACCTCGATCGCCTTAACACAGCCATGTTCGTCTCCGAGAATCCGCACCGGATTCTGCAAGAGATCGAAAATAACGCCTTCCTCCTGTGCATGGTGCACTTCCTCCACGCGGGCCGGCATTTCGTTCATGGTCCGCCGGTAAATGATGTGGACTTCCTGAGCGCCAAGACGCAGTGCGGTACGGGCCGAATCCATTGCGACGTTACCTCCGCCCAAAACCGCGACCTTGCGGGATGGGTAAATCGGAGTGTCCGCGAGTTCCTTCTCGTATGCTTTCATGAGATTGGAACGGGTCAGGTATTCGTTTGCCGAAAACACCCCGACCAGATTTTCGCCTTCCACATTCATGAACTTGGGAAGTCCGGCGCCGGTTCCGACGAAGATGGCATCGTAGCCATCCTTTTTCATGAGATCGGTGAGTTTGCGGGTGCGTCCAACCACGAAGTCGGTCTTGATCTCGACTCCCATTTTGGTGAGGGTCTGGATCTCGAGGTCCACAATGCTCTTTGGCAGGCGGAACTCGGGGATACCGTAGATCATGACGCCTCCCGGACGGTGAAATGCCTCAAACACGGTTACCTGATGGCCTTCGCGTCGCACATCTGCCGCCACCGTGATACTGGCTGGTCCGGATCCAATGACCGCCACTTTCTTCCCCGTGGCAGGTTTGACTTCCGGCACTTCGAATGTGCCCTGTTCACGCTCCCAATCCGCAGCAAATCTTTCAAGCCGCCCGATGGACACCGATTTGTCGACATCCTTTGCCATCTTCCCGACGGTGCAGACGGCCTGGCACTGTTCTTCCTGCGGACACACGCGTCCACAAACCGCAGGCAAGAGGCTGTTTTGCTTGATGATGTCGATGGCCCCTTGGAAATTGCCTTCCGCAATCTGTTTGATAAAGCCGGGAATATCGATGCGAACCGGGCATCCTTCCACGCAAGGTTGATTCTTGCACTGGATGCAACGCATGGCCTCGATTTGGGCTTGCTCGGGGGTCAGTCCCAACGCCACTTCGCACATGTTCGAACGCCTGACTTCCGGTGCTTGCGAAGGCATTTCCTGCCGTTCGATGGCGCGGCGGTCGCGGGTGCTCAAAGGTGCTTCGCGTGAACGAATGGATTCGAGTTTTTCACGGGCATTGGCTGCCAGTGTCTCTGGATCGGTCATCTCGTGGGACATGGGTCTTTATTTGCAAATGGGATTGATGGATGGTGTCTCAAAAAGCCAAGCCGGCTGAGGGGGTTAGCCGGTATCTCCTGAGGAGCAAAACGGAAGCGGAAAGAGAACTATTGCGCCATTTCGGCTTCTTTTGCTTTTATGGCGGCATCGAGTTTGCACGATTTGCTGTGTTCCTGTTCCTTGTAGGACTTTAGGCGGCTCATCATGTTGTCGAAATCAACTTTATGCCCGTCAAACTCGGGACCATCGACACAAACAAAGCGGACTTCTCCGCCGACATTCACGCGACAGCCTCCACACATTCCGGTTCCATCCACCATGATGGTGTTAAGGGACACCAGGGTGTGTACGGCATAGGGTTCGGTGGTTTTCGCACAGAACTTCATCATGATCGGAGGCCCGATCGCGATGACCAGATCCGGCTTTTCGGCTGATTCACAAAGCTCTTTGAGTGGCTCGGTGACGAGTGCCTTGCGTCCGGCTGATCCGTCATCCGTGCAGATGATCAGGTCATCGGCAATTGCGCGCATCTCATCTTCCATGATAATGAGATCCTTGTTGCGCGCCCCCATGATCACGGTGAGTTTGTTGCCTGCCTGTTTCATCGCTTGCGCGATCGGGTAGGACGGAGCAACCCCGATACCGCCACCCACAACGACCACATGTCCGACTTTTTCGACATGGGTTGGCTTTCCAAGCGGACCCACAAGGTGGGCAATGTTGTCTCCCTCGTTCAATTCCGAGAGGAGCCGGGTGGTTTTGCCGACCCGTTGAAAAATGAGGGTGATGCTGCCTTCGACCGGATCCGCATCAACGATCGTGAGGGGAATCCGTTCCCCGAATCCGTCGTTGACCTGGAGGATGATAAACTGTCCGGCCTTACGTTCTTCCGCGATTAACGGAGCTTGAACGCGCAGGCGGAACACGTCGGCAGAAAGCTGCTTTTTTTCAAGAATCAATGGCATGGCGAACAAAAATGGGTGAGGATGGGCGAAGGGTCAAAACAGAAATCACGTTGACCGACTTGACAGGCGAAAAAAACGGATCAACCCCTCCATTCGGTCTGATCAATGGTCGTGGCAAAATTGGCCTCGATGCGCTCGGGCTGGCCTTTTGCCTTCTTTTTGTCTTTGTGGAGTCCGATAAACACCAGGCTTTCGCGCGGACACTTATCAATGGACTTGTTGAGGTCGATACCCGATGAATCCTTGTCATAGTTCACCACGGGCAGGTCGTTGACCATCTCGATGAGACCGTCGGATGGCTTGGTGCAGGCGGAGCAACCGATACAACCAACGGTGCAAACGTCTTTGACCAACACTCCCTTGTCTTTGTTGGAGCATGTGACAACGAGCACTTCCTCGGTCTTGAAGGGGATCATGGTGATGATCCCTCTCGGACAGGCTTTTTCGCACGCGCGGCAACCCGTGCACTTGTCGACATCGATGACGGCAAGGCCGTCCACCATATCAATAGCACCGTATTCGCAAACGTCCTGACAGTCTCCATATCCCAGGCATCCGTAGACACAGCCTTGGATTCCAGGGACCAGATTGGCAGCCGCACAGGTTTGCTCGCCAAAGTATGGGGTTTGTTTGAGGCGTTGTTCCCGGGTAGCGGCACAGTGCACGACAGCTTTGAACGGCCAGGTTTCTCCAATGGCGAGCCCGAGCGTTTCGGCCACTTTGTTTGCCGTGTCCTGCCCTCCGGGCCCACAAAGCGTGGCAGGTGCTTTGCCTTTGACGACTGCTTCGGCATATTCCGCACAACCAACAAATCCACATCCTCCGCAGTTGGCTCCAGGGAGGATTTCGGTCACGGCAGTGATCTTGGGATCGGTGGGAACGTGAAAGGCGATATTGGCCCAGCCCAAAATCAGGGCCATCAATACCGCGATTACCAGCAAAATGCCGGCTGCAAGCAGGATGGTGATGAGAGTGTTGTCCATCGGATGGAAAAAAGTGGATTGGTCAGTTATGGGTGAGGGTGCGAATGGCATCCGCAACCCCGCGGTCAACCCCGGTAAAGCCCATGAAAGCCATTGCCAGAATCCCGGCTACCAAGAGTGCTATTCCGGGACCCTTGAGTGCTTTCGGAACATCGCAAAGCTCAAGCTCCTCGCGCAGCCCTGCCATAATGACAATTGCGATGGTGAACCCGATCCCTCCACCCACCGAAAGGGCCAAGGCATGATGCAAGCCCCAGATTTGGTCGCCACCCTGCAGGTTCTTCATGATCTCAAGACATGCGAACAGGATTGCGCAATTGGTGGTGATGAGGGGCAGAAAGATACCGAATGAACGGTGAAGGGCCGGAAAGAACTTCTTCACATACATCTCAACAAACTGCACACTCGACGCGATCACGAAGATATAGGCGATGTAGCTCAGAATGGAGAGATCGACAGAAACATCGGGATTTCCTCCCAATGCCTTCCAAAGCCATGCGGACAGCGGAGCGTCCGGTCTCAGGATGTAGAAAGTCAGCGTCCAGCTCAGGGTAGCCGCGATGGCGATGACAAAAGTCACTGCGCATCCCATGCCAAAGGCCATGTCCACGCGTCGGGACACCCCGATGAACGGGCAGATCCCAACGAAATAGTGGAGCACGAAGTTGTTGATCAGGGCGGCCCCGATGAAAATCAGGAAAAGGGAAATGATGGTGTCCATATCGTATGACAGATGGGTTCCGGATCAGTTCGATAGTTGCTTGGCTTTGCGCCGGGCAGTCCATGCATTGACAGCGCCAAGAAGTGCTCCAAGGGTGAGAAATGCTCCGGGAGGCAAAACCAGAATGCCCCAGTTCGGCCAGGATGATGGCAACACCTGGTGACCAAAAAGGCTGCCCATTCCGAGCAGTTCCCGAACAAAACCAAGCGAGGCCAGAGCGAGGGTAAACCCAATCCCCATTCCGATGGCATCCGCAATCGCATGGGGCAGGGGTTGTTTGGAAGCGCACGCCTCGCAGCGCGAGATGATGATGCAATTCACAATGATGAGCGGGACGTAAGGTCCAAGTTGCTTACTCATTTCATAGAGATAGGCAGCCAGTAGCCGGTCGGCGATTGTTACGAAAGCGGCAATGGTGAGGGTGAAGACCAGGATGCGCAGGTGCGGCTTCAGCAGTGGCCGGATGAGGCTGATCGAAATGTTGGCACACAAGAGCACGAAGGTGGTCGCGATGGCCATGGTCAGCGCCGGCTTCAAGCTGTTGGTAACGGCCAAGGTCGGGCACATGCCCAGTAGCTGACGGTAGATGGGATTCTCCGGAAGAATGCCAGCGATGAAGCGCTCGGCGGGAGATGGACTGGATGATGCCATGGAATTCGAATTCGGGTGGTGAATCTGGAGAGGATCAGGATGGATTGGATTCCAAGTAGGACTTGAGATTGAGGACGGCCTGGTTCACCGCATTGGCGACTGTGACGCTGGAAATCGTTGCCCCTGTCACGGCCCGGATCTGATGATCTTCCGCGGGGGCGGATTTGACAATGGTCAGTGGCTTTGCTGTCGGTGCCCCTTCAAACTGGTCGCGGAATTCCGGATCGGAGATCAGGTTGCCCAATCCCGGGGTTTCCTTCTGGTCCACAACCCGGATTCCCAGTATTTGGGATGCGGACTCATCGAGTCCAACCAGGAGCTGGATGCGGTCGGCAAAACCAATGCTGGATGCGGTGATCACCCATCCCAAGCCTTTGGCTTCCTTGTCGGTGACGTGAAAGAACGAAATGGACTCACCCGATGGCGTGACGTGGGAGAGCTCCTGAATATCGAAGGTTTCAGAGATCGGAA
>JAQVLM010000143.1 GCA_028704125.1 Opitutales bacterium | reverse complement strand
TCCACCTGATAACGGGTGTAAATGCCGGTCTGAACCGCGGTTTCATGCGGGGTACCCTTCATCGTGAAGCCGCCTGCTCCACAATACACGTCTCCCGAGTTTTCACGGATCACCACATAATCAATGTGCTCGGGGCCCTTGTCCTTGAGCGGAGTTTCCACCCCCGGGAAAAGCTTAACCGGGCGCAGGTTGATGTATTGATCGAGCTCAAAACGCAACCGCAACAGAATCCCCTTCTCAAGAATTCCGGGTTTCACATCGGGATGCCCGATGGCTCCGAGCAAGATGGAATCGTAGCCGCGAAGCTCGTCCACTACAGAGTCAGGAAGGATTTCCCCTTTTTTCAGATACCGGTCTCCACCAATATCGTACTCATGCAAGTCGATCCCAAAGTCATATTTGGGAGCAATCGCATGAAGCACTTTAACGGCTTCACGAGTGACTTCCGGGCCAGTCCCGTCTCCGGGAATAGTCGCGATTTTGTAGGTCTTTTTCATGTTCAATGGTATTCGCTTACTCGATGCCTGCCAACCTCATGCCTTCGCCAGCGCGAATTCGAGGTCCTTGAGAATGTCTTCGATATCCTCAATTCCTATCGAGAGTCGAACAAAATCCTCCGTCACCCCTGAAGCGATCTGTTCTTCAGCACTGAGTTGCGAATGCGTCGTCGTCCCGGGATGGATCGCCAGCGATTTCGCATCGCCGATGTTTGCCAAGTGGCTGAACAAACGCAACCCCCCGATGAAGCGTTTTCCGGCTTCGGCTCCTCCCTTGATTCCAAAACCAACCAAAGCCCCGAATCCGCCTTTCATGTAGCGTTGCGCAAGCGCATGATAGGGGCTGTCCTTGAGGCCAGGATAGGTCACCCATCCGACCTTCTCGTGTGACGCTAGAAACTCCGCTACCTTGAGCGCATTCGAACAATGCCGCTCCATCCGCACGTGCAAAGTCTCCACCCCCTGCAAGGTCAGCCATGAATTCAGGGGAGACGGACACGCTCCCATGTCCCGCAACAATTGAAGCCGCATTTTCATGATGTATGCCACGTTAGCTCCCCCAAACGGCGCAAAGGAGCGAAAGGCATCCCAATGCACCAACCCGTGGTAGCTGGGATCCGGATCCGTGAAGCCAGGGAACTTCCCATTCCCCCAATTGAAGTTTCCTCCGTCTACCACCATCCCTCCAATAGAGGTCCCGTGGCCGGCAAGAAACTTGGTCGTGCTGTATACCACCACATTCGCCCCATGCTCGATCGGACGGTGAATCGCCGGCGTCAAAACCGTGTTGTCCAGAATCAAGGGGACGCCCGCCTCCTTCGCGATCGCAGCCACCTCCGCAACCGGGAACACATTCAGCCTGGGGTTTCCCAATGTCTCGCCGAAGATGGCCTTCGTGTTGGCCTTGAGCGCCTTGCGGAAATTCTGCGGATCATCCGCATTCACAAAACTTACCTCTATCCCAAGCTTGGCAAAAGTGTAACGGAACAGACTGTAGGTCCCTCCATAGATCTGCGAAGCGGATACAATGTGATCGCCGGATCCACACAGGTTCAGGATCGCGTTGGTGATCGCCGCCTGCCCGCTGGAATGCGCCAACCCACCCACACCGCCATCCAGTGCCGCCAACCGTCCTTCCAACACATCATTCGTCGGGTTGTTCAGGCGCGTGTAGATGTGCCCCAGGTCCTTGAGCGCAAACAAATCCGCGGCGTGCTCCGCATTCTTGAATACGAAACTCGTGGTCTGGTGGATGGGCAAAGCCCGCGCCCCATTGGACGGGTCAGGCGACTGGGCAGCATGAACCGCCTTGGTGCCGATTCCGGTAAACTGTGGGTCAAGCATGATGTGACAGATCTTCAGGTTATGAATCCATGGAGGCTTCCGCTCCGTGCAAACCCCATAAAAACCAGGTCTCCCATCGCTGTCAAACGAGCCGATCAATCTGGGACATTCTTGCGTGAATTCCGGGCGAACTCGCGCAAATCCTCCACCGTATCCCCTTCATCCATGATTTCGTGTCCAATAAGGGTCTCAATGACGTCCTCCATCGTCAAAACACCGGAAAAGCTTCCAAACTCGTCCACCACAACCGCCATGTGTTCGCGATCCCTGAGAAACAAGCCAAACACCCGCTTCAAAGGCATCTGCTCCGACACAATGATGGCCTCGTGAGACAAATCCTGAATAGTCCGGCTCCACTCATCCTTTGCCGCCGCCACCAGAATATCGTTTCTCAGAACATACCCGACTATCTCTTCATCATTCTCCAGCACCGGATACCTGGAATAATTGAGAACCCCATAGGATTCGATCACCGCCTTCACCGTCATGTCATTGGAAAGGTATTTCACCACCGGACGTGGAGTGAAAATATCATACACTTTGATGGATTGGAAACGCATGACACTCTGCACCATCTGAGCATCCCCCGGATCGATGACCCCTTCCTGTTGCCCAAGATCCGCCATCGCATGGATTTCGTCCCGGCTAATTCCCGAACCCATATCCCCGGAGGTCAGCATACGCGAAAACATCTGCGAAAGAACGACCAATGGCCACAGGATGATCACCAGAAAGCGCACCAGATAGATCGAAGGAACAGCCAAAGACCTCCAGTAGACTGCCCCGATGGTCTTGGGAAGAATCTCCGAGAAAACGAGGATCAATAAGGTAAGCACACCCGAAATGACTGAGAAAGGAATATGCTGAAACACAACCTGAGCCTGCGCACCCACACCAGCCGCCCCAATGGTATGCGCAATCGTGTTGAGGCTCAGGATTGCTGCCAACGGTCGATCCACATTCCGTTTCATCGATTCCATCAACAGTGCCGACTTGGCACCGGATTCTTTTTTCGAAGACACATAGGACGGGGTCAGCGATAGCAGGACCGCCTCAAGAATCGAACACAAAAACGACAATAGAATCGCCACCAGAAAATAGAATACCAGCATCAACATGGATGGTTTAAACGAACGACAGATACAGCATTAATCAAACCTAATCCACGGTTACACGAGACTCCGCCGGAGAAGAGACCCTTGACCAGGCTCGTCCACGGATCCAGAATTCCCTACCTCCAATCCTTGCCCGTATGAAAACTCCTTTTCACCCAACCCCGGTGGGCGGACAAAGCCCGGTTTCGTGGAAACAATGGGGACATGATCTTGATCCGGCCTCCATCGAGCAGATGCGGGCCGCTTGCTCACTTCCGGTGTCGGTTGCCGGAGCGCTCATGCCCGATGCCCACACAGGCTACGGATTGCCCATTGAGGAGTGCTCGCGACAGTTGGCGCTGTCATCCCCTACGCGGTGGGAGTGGACATTGCCTGCCGCATGAGGCTCACCGTGATTGACCAACCAGCCTCAGCCCTGAGCGGGCAGAAAGATCGCCTGGCCAAAGCCATTGAGGAACAGACCCGATTCGGCATCGGGGCCGAATTCCGCGATCGTCGCAATCATGATGTGATGGATCTCGACTGGTCGGTCTCACCCGTGACCAAACGCTTCCGCGACCGCGCATGGGCTCAGCTAGGGACCAGCGGTTCCGGCAACCACTTTGTCGAATTCGGCGAACTCCACGTCACCGATGCTTCACTTGGAATTCCCACCGGAGACTACATCGCGCTGCTCAGCCACAGCGGTTCGCGCGGTCCCGGCGCACAGGTTTGCCAGCACTACAGCCGCCTCGCAACCGACAAGCACGCCGAACTCAGTGGCCCTCAAAAGCAACTCGCCTGGCTTGACCTCGACTCATCAGAAGGCTTGGAATACTGGGCGGCCATGGAATTGATGGGGCGCTTCGCAGCCGCCAACCATGAGCTGATCCATCGGCACATTGTCAAAGCCATCAACGCCAAAACCCTCCTTGCGGTCGAAAACCACCACAACTTCGCCTGGAAGGAAACGCATCGGATCGACGGAGCATTGCGGGATGTCGTCGTTCACCGGAAAGGCGCCACGCCAGCCGGCCTTGACACCCTCGGCATCATTCCCGGATCCATGGCGACCCCCGGATTCGTCGTCCGCGGCCGGGGCAATCCCGATTCCCTCTGCAGCGCCTCCCACGGCGCCGGCAGGCTCATGAGCCGGACCCAAGCCCGTAACACCTTCACTTGGAGCGCCACCCGCAAACTCCTCGCCGAACGCGGCGTGCACCTGCTCTCCGCCGACATTGATGAGGTTCCCGGCGTCTACAAAGACATCCATCAGGTCATGGAAGCCCAGCACGACCTCGTCGAAGTGCTTGCCTCCTTCCAGCCCCGTATCGTCAAAATGGCCCCTCCCGGCGAAAAGGCCGAAGACTGACCCAACAGACTTTAAGCAGCCACCGCCACCGGATTGGATTTCGGGTTTGTCATGGATAGGACTGTGTGGTAGTTAACCTAATGGATCATCTGTTGATGTATCCTTTCCCAATCCATGAGGTTTTTCATCCTGATCGCACTGTTCTGAAAAAAAAGAAACTCTCACAAAGGCGTGGAGATGAACTCATGAAAAATGGAATCACCCGAACGATTAATGGACAACTTGATGAATAGCTTTGTGCCTTTGAGCCTTGGTGAGAGAAAATCAGAACCAGTCGCTTCTCGACAACGTCGCTAATGCGCAGCGTCAGAGTTTGATGTTCTTGAGTTTTTCGCGGAATTTCCCAGGGGTGAATGGACGAACGGAAAAAGAGGGAGCGGGATCGAGGCCATATTGGGAGCCCGGAAGGCGACCTGCTTTCAGGGAGACAAACCACCCTCCTTTTTCATTGGCATGCATCCTGGCAGGTTTGACAACCCGTTGAATGTTCCCGATGCTCTGCTTTTGGCAATACATCCGTTTCACGTCCCCTTTCTTCGATCCATGGCCAACCGGACCCCACCTGCTGACGCCTCTCCCATGGCTTCCTCCGCAACCATCGGCTTTGACGACAAGCGCCTCTACACTTCTACACGCGCTTGCGCGCTCCCTCAAGGCACAGTCAATGAGCCGGGCGTGCGGGAAGATAGGGACAACGACAGCATCTACGCCCCCGCCTGCTGCTCCAGCCGCAGCTCAAGGAATTTCGCAGCATGAACGCCGTAGAAATCGAAGAAGCCGTATCCCGCCTTGCGGAGCAGCCGTTCGACGCGGAAAGCTTCCCCTACGCGTTTCTGGAGTCCTTTGGCAACAAGCCTGCCACCATCCAGCGGCTGAGGAGCGGCAGCACGAACCAGTCCGACATTGGCGGAGTGCTGCAGCGGAGCAATATCCACATCAAGACGAGCGCCCCGGGAGAGGTGGCAGCCACGCTCAAGGCGTTGCGGGAAAGCCCGAAGACAGCATCCCACAAGGCCAAGTTCATCCTCGCCACCGATGGCATCGAGCTTCAGGCCGAATCCCTCGAAGGCGAAGGGGAGACGCTGGCCTGCGATTATCCGGAGTTTGCCGATCACTTCGGCTTCTTCCTCCCACTGGCCGGTATATCGACCGTTCGCCAGATCCGCGAAAACGCCTTTGACATCAAGGCCACCGGCCGCCTCAACCGCCTCTACATCGAGCTGCTCAAGGACAACCCGGAATGGGCCACCGCTGCACGCCGGGTGGACATGAACCACTTCATGGCCCGCGTGATCTTTTGCTTCTTCGCCGAGGATACGGCCATCTTCCAGAGCGATAGCCTCTTCACCTCCACTGTGGAGAAGATGAGCGCCCGCGATTCCTCGAACACGCATGAGGTCATCTCCGAGCTGTTCCGCGCGATGAACACCCGCCGGGCCGACCGCGAAAGAGCGAATATAAAGTCCTGGGCCAATGACTTTCCCTACGTGAACGGCGGCCTCTTCTCCGACAGCGTGGACGTGCCACGGTTCTCAAAAATCGCCCGCTCCTACCTGCTGCATGTCGGCAACCTCGACTGGACGAAGATCAATCCCGACATCTTCGGCTCCATGATCCAGGCCGTGGCGGACGACGAGGAGCGCGGCGCGCTCGGCATGCACTACACCAGCGTGCCCAACATCCTCAAGGTGCTCAACCCACTCTTCCTCGACGACCTGCGGGCGAAGCTGGAGGAGGCCGGCGACAACACCCGCAAGCTGCTCAACCTTCGCAACCGCATCTCCCGCATCCGCGTCTTCGATCCCGCCTGCGGTTCCGGTAATTTTCTGGTGATAGCCTACAAGGAAATGCGCGCCATCGAGGCGGAGATCAACAAGCGCCGTGGCGAGGCGGACCGGCGGTCCGACATCCCGCTCACCAACTTCCGTGGCATCGAGATCAGAAGCTTCTCCTGCGAAATCGCCCGCCTCGCGCTCATCATCGCCGAGTATCAATGCGATGTGCTCTACCGCGGCCAGCAGCTCGCCCTCGCCGAGTTTCTCCCGCTCGAAGCCGCCAACTGGATCACCTGCGGCAACGCCCTTCGGCTGGACTGGCTGAGCCTCTGCCCGCCCACCGGCAAAGGCGTGAAAAACCGCGCGGACGATTTGTTCGATACCCCGCTCGATCAGGCGGAAATCGATTTCGCGAATGAGGGCGGAGAAACCTATATTTGCGGCAATCCCCCGTATCAAGGAAGCGTTAATCAAACACTTGGACAAAAGCAGGATATGGCTGATGTTTTCTCGCCTGTTTTGAAAAAATACAAAGACTTGGATTACGTGGCGGCATTTCTTCTAAAAGCTGCCAGATACAATAAAATTGTTTCTTCATCGAGCGCGTTTGTTACGACAAATTCGATTACACAAGGAGAACAAGTTGCGATGCTTTGGCCATTGCTATTTGAGTTGGGAAATGAGATTTCCTTTGCGCACACCTCATTTCTTTGGAGTAATCTAGCAAGCCACAAAGCCGCTGTAACATGCGTAATTATTGGCCTGTCGACGTGTGCAAAAAGCGAGCGAAATCTGTATTCCAATGATGAAGTTAGAATCGTTCTGAACATTAGCCCGTATCTGGTTGCGACCGATTCGGTGATTGTTAGCAAAAGATCATCGGTGTTGTCTGAAGTTGAATCGATGCAATCAGGCAATAAACCAACCGACGACGGCCATTTAATTCTTGACGATGATGAACGTGCGGAACTGTTAAAGGATTTCCCAGAAGCAACACCCTTTGTGAAACGCTATGTTGGCTCCCAAGAGCTTATCAATGGCGGAGGTCGATGGTGTTTATGGATCGAAGATTCCGAATTAAATGCTGCCAAAGCCATCCCCGCAGTGCGAGATCGGATTGAAGCAGTTAGGCGGATTCGATCTGCGAGCCATGGTGCTCAGGCCAATAACAACGCGGCAACACCGCATCGTTTTGTCTTTGCGCCCCATACGCATGGGCCAGCTATAGCGGTGCCGAACGTATCCTCTGAACGACGTGGGTATCTTCCTTGCGATCTGACCAATTATTCAACGGTGGTGTCGAACCTGGCATCGATTATCTACGATGCGCCGCTTTGGAACATGGCGCTGATCGCCTCCAAGCTCCACCTCGTCTGGATCGGCACGGTTTGTGGCAAACTGAAAACTGATTTCCGCTACTCCAATACCCTTGGATGGAATACCTTTCCCGTCCCTCCGCTCACTGAGCGGAATAAG
>JAQVLM010000142.1 GCA_028704125.1 Opitutales bacterium | reverse complement strand
CTCCACCGCAATCAAAAAATCCGTGTCAACCCCGTGCGTCATCCAGCATATCTCCCAGCAAATCGTCATCCGCGGTCAGCGGCAGAATCGGGCCGCCCACCGAAACCGGCCGACGGTCGCGAAGCGACGAGCTCCGCTGCATGTGAACCTGACGGTAAAGTTCCATTGCTTCCCGAATCAATTCGGAAGCCTTCCGGTCCACTTTCCTCGCATGTTGCTGAAAGTCCGCATACACCGGCTCCGATACATTGACGGTGATTGTTTTCATACATCATACTATATGTATCTATCACAGAGAGTGTCAAATGGTTTGGCCTCATTCCAGCCCTACGCCGCGGTAAACGCTGAAGCCCCCTCCCCTCGCGCTCGAGTGGACCCACGGAGGCCACGGCTTCAGCCATTCGACGGAGCTCATGATCAAGTCCATGGCTTTCTTCTGACGCTGCGGCGGGGGTTCATGCGTCGGAGGAAGAGGAGGACGGCTGAAGCCGCCCACTCCGAACGCTATCTTACGCCGCAGAGTAATTTATAGCCCCTCACCCTCTGAAGCGCTCGATTGGAACACCCCGGAGGCCATGGCTTCAGCCATTCGACCGAGCTCATGATCAAGTCCGTGGCTTTTTCCTCCAACCGCGGCGTCGGGGGTGACACGATGGGGCTCAATACAAAGAAGAGGACGGCTGAAGCCGCCCACTCCGGAAGACAGCCGCCTTTCACCAGAGCGAGCTTTGAATCTCCCTCGCGTTCGATTGGAACGCGCCGGAGGCCACGGCTTCAGCCGTGGCTTTCTTCTACCGCAATGGCGAGGTCTCGAGGTGCGGGTCAATACAAAGAAGAGGACGACTGAAGTCGCCCACTCCGAAGACAGTAGCCTACGCCGCAGCAAAGGTAACCCCCTCCCCCGCGCGGAACCCCGGAGGCCACGGTTTCAGCCATTCGACGGAGCTCATGATCAAGTCCGTGGCTTTCTTTTAACGCTGCGGCGAGGGCTCACCCTTCCTTACAGGTCGAACTGCAGAAAAGGGAATACTCTCCGGGATGCAGATTTGCTTTTGCGGGGTTGGCCCGGATGTAGCGTTGGCACCGCGTGAAGTGTTCACCATCCCGGACCATCCGATCCCAATAGCCGCGTTGCCAAAGTTTGCCGCTTTGTTTTCGCAGACGATGGATTGCCCTCGCACTGCTTCCCTTCCAACCGCGAACAACCGAGTCCAACGGAATCGAGGGAATGGAAACCAGCACGTGAACGTGATTGGGCATCAACACATAGTCGTGCAGATGGTAATTCGAACCGTGCCCTTGTTTGAGAATATCCTCCATCACCAATCGCACCTCTACCTCTTTTAACAAACAACTCCCATAACCCGCATCCGCATGCTCTTCAGCGGCCGCAAGCATACGCCTGCCTATTCCTGTCAAATCCTGCCCATTATGAGAACCATAATCCTCGTTTCCTTCCGCGCTCCACTCCTGGCGAATACGAGCCAGCACCGCCTCAGGCAAGGCATCGGACAACCTCCACGTGACAAAATAGCATACACCCATCTGCTGCCAATGCGGAAGCCTTGTGCCGTGCATCAGGATCGGCGCATGAGGTTGAAAATACTGCGGAGACGGTTCTTTCACCTATGGAAGGAAGCTTTATTCCGGAAATAATTAATTCACGCGCGGATTCCGTGCAATGTTTTCCAATACATGTAGATGTTTTTTAATGATTAATAGAATGGGTTTGTTGTGGGTTTGGTATGCACGCGCAAATGATCGAGGTTCGGGAACGATAATGAAGAGGACGGTCTTGATCATGAGCCTGCCGAATAACAAAAGTCGCCCACTCCGGAATACGCCAGATTTCACCAGATCGCGCTTTGAATCTCCCTCGCGCTCGAGTGGAACCCCGGAGGCCACGGCTTCAGCCGTGGCTTTCTTCTACCGCCGCGGCAGGGATTGACACGTAGGAGAAAGAAGAGGACGACTGAAGTCGCCCACTCCGAAGACGGTAGCCTACGCCGCAGCAAAGGTAACCCCCTCCCTTGCGTTCGATCGGAAACCGGAGGCCATGGCTTCAGCCATTCGACGGAGCTCATGATCAAGTCCGTGGCTTTCTTCCCGCATCATGACACCCTTCGAACTCGTGTCTCCATATACCCAGATATTTCCTGATTATGATCTTGGTAGCACAAAGTTTAATCTTTATTCAATTTTTCCCTTGTTCCCCGGTATTTCTTAAATTTTGATACGACAATCTACACTATTCATGTGCGCAACTCCCACTCAACCCTTGCCCACAACCCGTTACTCAAACTGGATACTGATGCGCAATGCCCAGAATTGAAACATCCGGAAACATCCTCGGCGACACGATCAGGCAGTCCTTGAAACTCCGCGGCATGAAGGCCTACGAACTAGGCGAACAAATAGGGCTTTCCTCGACCTCGATCACCAAAATCATGAACGGGGTATCGCGGCCTCGCCAATATGCCTTTACGCAAATGTGGGATGGGACATGGAGAAAACGCTAGCCCAGTCCGAACTGATCGCCGACAAGCTACAGTGCCGGGTGCTTTGGGTCGTGCCATATGCTCCACCTATGATTGAAACCACCCAACATCGGATAATAAGCACGATCGGACTTAACGAGCCGAATCACACACTCGCCAAGGAAGCAGCCAAATGAGTAAAAAATCTACAAGCATCACCGTTTTAAGCGAGACGGTGCGTGTCCAGCGGATCGATAAGGCTGATTTCATTTCGCTGACCGACATTGCCAAGTTCAAGAATGCAGAGGATCCCCGGTTCGTCATTCAGAACTGGATGCGCACCCGGCCTTCGGTGGAATTCCTCGGCTTATGGGAGGTGCTCAACAACCCGGATTTTAACCGTGTCGAATTCGACACGGTTAGAAACGAGTCTGGGAGCAACGCCTTCGTCATGACACCCACGAAATGGATCAGCCTGACGGGCGCAATCGGCGTCATCTCGAAGGCCGGCCGCTACGGCGGCACATTCGCGCACCGGGACATCGCCTTCGAGTTCGCATCCTGGGTGTCGGTCGAATTCAAGCTCTATCTGATCAAAGAATTCCAGCGGATGCAGGAGGCCGAGCAGGCACAGCTGGGCTGGGACGTGAGGCGCAACCTGACCAAGATCAACTACCGCATCCACACCGATGCGATCCAGGCCAATCTGATCCCGCCCGAGCTGACCAGCCCGCAAGTGAGCCGGATCTACGCGAGCGAGGCCGACCTTCTGAACATGGCGCTCTTCGGAATGACGGCGAAGGACTGGCGCGAGGCCAACCCCGGCGAGAAGGGAAACATCCGCGACCAGGCCAACGCCTCCCAACTCGTCTGCCTGGCCAATCTGGAGAACCTGAACGCGCTTTTCATCAAAGAAGGACTTAAACCCGCAGCACGCCTGACGAAACTGAACCGCATCGCGATCGAACAGATGGAAATTTTAACTCAGGATCACAGCAGGAACCTATTGGAGACACCAGATCGATCTTAAAATCAGAGAATTACACAATGACCCGTTTGAATGCCCATTTTGCATTTGTAGACTTCTTCTCAGGATGCGGTGGAATGTCATATGGCTTCCATCAGATAGCTACTAAGAACGACAACTTCAAGCATGTGGGAGCATTCGATATCGATCACCATGCAAATGCCACATATTCGAGAAACTTCGGACTAGGCCGCGTGGACAAATCAAAATATTGAATTATGTTGTTGATGTGCAACAGGATAATGCTATATTTGTGGCATGTCAGATGGTTATCAAGAGATGCCGGAACAACTGCGGGAGTTCCTAAAAAAATTAAGACTGAGTTCCGTACTCACATCGGTACTCGATCTGGACGTTATCCTGAGAATCTCGATGAGAAGCTGAATGGGATTTGGTGGATTCTTAAGACCGGAAGCATGTGGAGGGCGCTACCCGAAAGATACGGAAAATGGAATAGTCTCTGGCGTTGTTATCGCCGTTGGTGCGAATCAGGACTGTGGTCATGGGTGCTTGAAAGAATTGAAGAGAGTCACCAATCGTATCGCCTGGCGTTGATGGTAGATGCCAGTCATGTAAAGGCTCATCAGGATGCCACAAGATCTCCATTAGATCCTCATGCGCAGAAACTTGGGAAAACCAAGGGAGGCCGGAACACCAAACTGAGTGCATGCGTCAATCTTGCGGGAAGGGCGGAAAAGATCGTTCTGGTTCCGGGAAATGAACATGACAGCAAAAGCTTCAATGAGAGCCTACCGCATGACATCCAACACTGCTTTGTTCTTGCAGACAAAGGTTATGATACCGACGCGATACGAAGCGATCTTGATGAAAAGGGAGCCTTCACGGTAATCCCTCCAAAATCCAACCGCAAGAGGGCAATACCTTACGACAAAGACGTGGGAAAACTGCGTCGCAAGGTCGAGAATTTCTTCTGTAGAATCAAACGATATAGACGAGTGAATACGCGATACGATCAACTGCCCATAACCTATATGGGTTTTGTAATCCTTTCAGCAATAGCTGATTATGCAACTCTTGGATTTGTCCACGCCGCCTAGATCATCGAGGAAAGCAGCCAACCCGCAATCCTGATTTTCATCATATTTGGATTCTATGTTGTTGTATATCTCCAAGTTATTGAATGCCATCCAAACATCCTTCTGTTCGCATCCAAAAGGCTTCGTTTCGAGGTGCTTGAGAGCTTCCCGCAGCGCCTCTATATAGCGATCGAAACGCAGTTTTTTGTAGTCCTTTGACTTCATTCTGATCCTTTCACCGTTAGAAGGAATACATTGTGGTATCGTGTGATGCGGCTCCCGAAAATTTTCCAACAATTGCATCCCTAAATATGCACAACTGTTCACTTTCATCATGATATTCGTCCGCTGTAGCGGATAATCAAGCAAAATTCCTCCGACAATTCCGGGATAGCGGCGAGGCATCCTTCCGGAATGCAGCTCGGATATGGAGAGGATGGCATCCCCAACACGAATTTGGGGATTATCTGACTTCAGGATCACATCGACCAACAGCCCCCGGAAGCCGCGGCTTCATCCGTGGCTTTCTTCTGACGCTGAGGCAGGGGTTAGGCGCCGGAGGAAGAAGAGGACGGCTGAAGCCGCCCACTCCGAAGAGGCAATCCTGCGCCGCAGTAAGGGTAAACTCCTACCTCTCTTCCGGAGGCCACGGCTTCAGCCATTCGACGGAGCTCATGATCAAGTCCGTGGCGCTTTCTTTTAAACCCTTCAGCCGAAGTCAGGACTCGGAGGTATCCTGGAGGGCCTTGCGCATGTCACCCGAATACAGGGAGGGGCGAAACACCCGCTTCACCATGGGAAGGAATCCTTTTTCAACCATCTCGACATCGTGTTCGGCTTCCTGAAGCGCGTTTTCCCAACCCAGCGCAAAACCGGGGGCACGCTCGGTCATCAAGCGGACCGCACGCTCATAGGTGTGAAGCATCCGGAGCTCGGCACGCCCGGGTTTCTGCATAAGGGTGGAGTTCGTGATACGGAGGTTTTCGTTGAGTTTGCGTGCTTCCTCCAACTCGGCTTTGATGGTTTCATTCCCCTTGGCCAGAATCTCCATTTGGGTATGGAGGTGCGAACGCAGCTTGCTCACTTCAAACGCTGACTCGCGGATACGCTCACGCAGCTCACGACCGCGCAGCTCACGACCGCGCGACATCGCCTGGATCAAGACAAACAACGCGATCAAAAGACCGAGCGAAAGCCCCCAGACAAACGGATGCGAAACCACAGCTATCAAAGTATCCATAAGTCAGAAATCTCGCAGCATCCCTCCAAATACTCAAGCCTAACCTGATAGTAAAAGGAAGCACCCAGTGAGCCATAAGACCCAAGCGTCATGGGTTGGTTTGGCCTCCACGATTGGATCGGGCTCAATAAACGTCCCGATTCTGGTCTGGATTGTTATCTGGCCAAGAAGATACTCACCTCTAAGCAAATCAATCCTGAGCCCCCCCACCAGAGAGTGGCCCACGAACAGCGACCCAATATCAATTCCGGGCGGCTTCTTGTGCGGCATTCTCTGCCGCCTCACGGGCCGCTTCCTCCTTGGCCATCTGTTGAATCGCCCGCTCCAGTTGGTAGGACTTCACCCGCAGGAAGTGCACCAGTGCGTTGTGAATCATTTCTTCCACTCCCTCCTGACTGTAGTGGGCGAGGATGCTCAACTTCTTGAAAACCACCGGATCGATCAGAATCTGGTTTTCCGGTGCGCTCTCACACTCCTCCTGCGTTTCTTCAGGAGCCTCCGGCTCAACTTCCGTTTCCTTTATGTATTTGGTGCCCGAAAGAAGCGCCTTTTGGATGTCGTTGATCGTAAGCTTAACCTTGGCCATGTTTCCTCACAAGTTCGTTGGCGAATTCCTTATAGTCCTCTGCTCCCCTGCTGTCGGGCGCATACTCAAATACCGTCTGATTGAATGCCGCTGATTCCATCAACGCAATGTCCTGCCGGATGAAGGTGTTGAACATCTTACCCTCGAAATCCCGGTTGGTGGAAAGATTGGTGATCACCGCCTGACTGAACTTGGTGCGGTGAACGAGCTTTACAAAAAGAATGCCGGACAACTCGAGAAGCGGATTCATGCGCTTCTTCACTTTCTCGGAGGTCAACATGATCCGGTCGAGTCCGATGAAGGCAAAATTCTCAGCCTGCATTGGCACGATAAAATACTGGGCTGCCACGAGTGAGTTCGTGCTCAGCGTGCTGAGACTCGGAGGGCAATCGATCAGCACGAAATCGTATTCACTATCAATCCGGTCCACCTGCTCCTTAAGCACATACTCGCGGCCCGGTTCATTGTTCAACTGGAACTCGACATCCAGCAAACGATCCGTCGATGGCAGCAGGCTCATCGCACCCACCGGAACAATCGCGTCCCGGATCTGGCAACGTCCCAGCAAAACATCCCCCACACTCAGCATTTCAGGTTTTCCGTGGTGCCCGCTTGCATCCACACCAAACGCCGAAGACAAGTTACACTGGCTGTCAAAATCGATCAGGAGCACACGCTTGCCCATCAACGAAAGAGCCGCGCCAAGGTTCAGCGCAGTCGTCGTCTTTCCTGTACCGCCTTTGTTGTTGATGATCGAAAATACCAATGCCATAGCAGCGAAACAAAACTGTCCTGTTACCATCGGGATCACCCATTTCAGCAGGAATGCGAAGGGGTGATCATCCAACGTTAAACATTAGTTAAACTTGCGTTTTAGATCCAAGCTTTGACTCCGCAACCTGTTGATTGGCGCAGAATTGGAACTTGAAGTTGACAAAACCCTAGGCCCGACAGATTCCCCCTGTCAATGATGGTTTTGGTGAAACTGATCGATTCCCGATCGTTCCCGATGGTATTGCGTTAAACCAAAACCGAAAAGCCATTTCAGGACTCCGCTTCGACCGGGATCCGGGTGGAAAAAACCTTCGAATGACGCTCGGCAATGCTCCACCAGTCCGCGCGTAGCGTTCCTGCCTCAATCTCATGGATAAGCCTGGCCCCTTCAGAATCCAGGACCCTCACAAATACCTCCAAAA
>JAQVLM010000141.1 GCA_028704125.1 Opitutales bacterium | reverse complement strand
CATTCGGGTATTCCGAACTGCAGGTCACCCCTTCCGGGCCGCGGACCATCGACGTGTCCGTCCGGGTCAGCAACATCGGCCAGCGTTCCGGAACGGAAGTTGTCCAGCTTTACCTGACGGACCCGGTTGCACAAGTCGTGCGCCCGGTAAAGGAACTCAAAGGATTCGCACGGGTCACGCTTGCTCCCGGAGATTCGACAGTGCAACGGTTCAGTCTCACGGAATCGGAACTCGGATACTTCCTTCCAGACGGAAGCTTTACCTTTGAACCCGGCGAATTCATCCTGACAGTGGGCCCAACCGGAACGCTCTCACAACAAGTAACCGTCTCAGACTAATGGAATGCAGGTGCCCGGTTTCCGGGCGACACCGGCACGCCATTCATCTTTCCAAAGCTTCCCCGTGAAACAGCGTCAGGGTTTGTTGAGGAAACCGTTCACTGTTACCCAATGCATGAAGGCTTCAAACCAGCGATTGCTCGTGCGGTCGGGATAGCCCAGTCCGAAGCCGTGTCCCCCATTTTGGTAGAGATGAAACTCCACCGGAACACCGGCCTCGAACCAGGACTTGACAACCCCAAAATTGCCTTGGAAGAGGAAATCATCGCTCGCGATCACCGAAAACATCGGAGGAACTTTTTTGGTCAACTCAACCGCATTCATCCCTCCGTAAATTGGAGCAATAAAAGCGAGTTTCATCGTTTCCGAGTTCAGAGTGCAGTGCATGGTCAGGCCCGCACCCGCCGAGAAACCCATCATACCGATCCGATTGACATCAACTCCCCACTCATCCGCGCGATCGAGGATCATGGCATAGGCGGTTTCCGCATCCGTCTGCTGATTGGACAGATCCCAGCTGGGACGCCGAGGACGCGGCGCGGAGTCAGATGCCCCGTCTCCCGCCTCTTCGAACCGGCGATTCATTTGGTTCTCAAACTCCTCGAGAGAATCCACTGTTGGTTGCAGGCGGTATTTCAGAACAAACGCGGCAATCCCCTGATCAGCAAGAGCCTTAGCCACTTTCCAACCTTCGTTGTGCATGGACAACCACATAAAACCGCCTCCCGGTGCCACAATCACAGCTGCACCGTTTGCTTTTTCGGGATCAGGTAAAAAGGGAGTCAGCGTAGCAGTTGATACATTGCGCGCCATCGGCTCGCCCCACTGGCGAAACCAGCTCTCCGGAGCCTCTTGACCCTCGACACCACCGGTTCCCAACGGAATGGCATTCGGTTCATCAGGGGCTTCAAGCGGATAAACCTTGCCGTCCTGCCCCGACAAGGGGGATAGCAGCATGGAAAGCGAAACCAACAGAGTCGCTTTGAGGCTATTGCTCAATCCGGCCGATTTGACCGGATTCTGGAATGATTCAGGGTGTAACATGCTAAGAAATATAGTTTAACCTCGCATCGACTCGAATGCCAATCTTTCTTTACAGTCAAGCCAAAACCTCGGAAGGATCTCGTTATCAGGAGAATACAGAATCCAGATCTTCTCCAGCACTGACACTTGTAAAAAGAATCACCGACCAACAAACCCTTTTACTTCCAATCAGAAATAACCAAACACTAGCAACCGATGTCCTCGTTCCACAGGCCGGGATTGTTGGAAATGAAGCCCTGCATGAAATCGGTTTGCATGTCCCCACACTACTCCATGTCCCATCAAAGGTCCAGCCGATTAGGAATGGAATCCATCGTGGCATTCCGAATCAGACTGAGCGTGAAATCCAATGCTTGAGTTGGTGCATGAAGCATGTTATCCACATTCTTGACTGAATCTGTAATCTGTTATGTGGTGGCTACTTGCAATTTCTCAAGGCATGGAAAGTCAGAGTTTCGCTGGATGAACGATACCCCACCAGATGTTGAAACGGCACTCTCCACAAGTGAGCCGGTCAAAATCGACGCTGAGATCTATGCTACCCTGAGACGATTGGCGGCCAGGAGGATGGCGCAGCAGTCCCGGGCGATCACCTATCAGCCCACGATGCTCGTGCATGAGGCATGGATGAAGATGTGCTCCAAAGGTGAACCGTGGATGGACAGGGGCCATTTTCTGGCTACAGCAGCCACCACAATGCGACACATCCTGATCGACAACGCCCGCAAAAAGGAGCGTCTACGCCGGGGGAACGGGATTTCCCAGTCAGCTGTTGAAGACATTGGAGCCATTCCTGGCCCCACTCCGGACTCTGTCATTCTTCAAATCAATGAAGGGGTTCAGGAACTCGAGAAAACCAATCCTGTGAGAGCCCAAATCGTGGTGGCCCGGTTTTTCGGAGGTCTTTCCAACACCGAAATCGCTGAAAGCCTCCAGATCGGGCTACGTAGCGTCGAGCGTCACTGGGCGGCCGCCCGGATCTGGTTGTACCGTTGGATGGAGGACTCCAATCGCCTATGACCAAGAATGATTCCAAAAGCTTCACACAGAGGGTCGAGGAAGCATTTTTTGGAGCGCTGGATTGCAATGATCCGGAACAGCGGGAACTGATCTTGAACAAACTTCATTCCGAAGACCCCGGGCTATGCAAAGAGGTCCGATCCATGCTTGCAGATTTCCCGAAGGCCGAAGTCCTCTTCAACGATTCATCCCGCAACCTGGTCCTTCCAATCGAGCTATTGGCTGACGAGGAACTGTCAGAAGGTGCGCTATGCAACAACTACCGTATCATCCAACTTCTGGGAGAAGGAGGGAGCAGCAAGGTATACAAAGCCGAACAGATCAAACCCCTCCGCCGTAAAGTGGCGTTGAAAATCGTCAAGCTCGGAATGGACACCCAAAGTATCATCGAAAGGTTTCAGTCCGAAAGACAGACCCTTGCGATGCTCGAACACCCCAACATATCGCAGGTATTCGATGCGGGAATGACACCAACCGGTCGTCCATATTTTGTGATGGAGCTGGTTCAAGGACACAAAATCACCGACTATTGCGAAGCGAATGCCGTCCCGCTTGAAGAACGCCTCGAGATCGTGTGCGAAGTGTGTTCCGCGCTTCAATTCGCCCATAACAAAGGGGTGATCCACCGGGACATCAAACCATCCAACATTCTGGTTTCCCGCATTGATGGAAAGGCGATGCCAAAACTCATTGATTTCGGCATCGCAAAAGCAACCAACTCAATGGGAAGCGACGGAAAAACGATTCTTGGGCAACCGCTTGGGACTCCCGCCTACATGAGCCCGGAACAGTTGTGTTGCGCAAACAGAGACATTGATACCCGAAGCGATGAATACGGCATGGGAGTCGTCCTGTATGAACTCATTACCGGATCACCCCTTTTCTGTAACGATGAATTGCTCGAAATGGGCTTTGAAGGCATGCGCCACAAGATTCTGTATGAAGTGCCTGCTCCTCTGTCTTCCATCCTGCAAAATCCATCAGGCAAAAGCATCGCCGGAAAAGAACTCGACTGGATCGTGATGAAGGCTATCGAGAAAGACCGCGAACGTCGCTATCCGACGGTTCACGCTCTGGCAGATGATCTCCGCAGATACCTTAGAAACGAGCCGGTCGAAGCCCATCCGCCCAGCAGGATCTACCGCTTAACAAAACTGATCCAACGCTACCGGATCACAGCATTGTCGATAGCAGCGGCCTTCATGGCACTCACGGGCGGCTTAACGTTCTCCTCCATCCTCTATTTCCGGGCAAGACGAGCTGAGTTGGAGCAGTTCAAGCTCCGGGAGCTTGCTGAAGAAAGCGCCCACGTCAGCAAAGCCGCCATCCTGATCATGCAGGGACGTATGCCTGATGCCGAAGAGGAGGTTCGAAAGATGGGAGGAATCCTATCCCAACCATCATTGGAAGCCACTCAAGTATTCAGCTCTCTGGCAATGTGGAATGCAAAGCAAGGGAATTGGGGCACAGCGGCTGACCGATGGTTGGCAATGTCACGCGTTAACCAGTTCGATGACAGTGACATGACGGATAAGGTCACCGAAAACCTGCTCCCGATTGCTCCGATACTCCTGAAAACAGGTGACACAATAAGGTATCGTGAGTTTCAGCAGTTTCTCATCGACCGGATCGGGATGACCAACCACCCCTTCGCCACAGAGCATCTGTTGAAGCTCTGCCTGCTTACTCCTGCCGATTCGAGCATCTTGAACAGCCTGAAACACGCTGCGTGGGTTGCGGAAGCATCCCTTCCTGCGGACATGGCAACTCCACCGACAGATTGGATGGAAGCATGGAGATGTGTCGCTCTAGCGATGTGGTATTTCCGAAACGGACAACCGGATGTTGCCATTCCCTGGTGTGAACGGTCGCTGCTTCGCGATGACTGGGAAAAGGCACGCGGCGTTCAGGCCCGTTTGATTCGATCGATGAGCCTGATCAAACGCGGAGTATCGGAACCTCAATATACAGCAATACAAAGGGAGAAATCTGAGGTTATCCACTATCTTCAACTACCATTGGACCAGATGCAGGGAGGGTATTTTCACGATTGGCTGATTGCGGAAATCCTCCTGAAAGAAGCAGAGCAGTTGAGTCACAAGGAGTCTCTTCAGGAGGACATGCAAAAGGACGCGCACTAGTATCGCTCTATTCCGTGCCAAAGCGGATTCTTGCTACGGAACTCATATCGCCCATCTTCCCTGTATATGGCCGGATTGAGAATGCGAAATCCGCCTTGTCGGCTTTCAGTTGGTATTTGTCCATCGTCCATGGACCACAACTCCCCCCTCCCAGACCGTGATGTTCGAGGTCCACCGTCAAAATGGTTTCATTCCGCCGCACGAGTTCATAGGGATGATTCGCATTTTCGAGATCCAATGGGGTGTAATGCAAGGCGCTGAAATTCAACAGAGTATCGGCAACTATCATCATTCCAACACCGTTGTGATCGCTCACCGTAAACCAACGAACCTTCGATCGATTACCGCAATCCTGAGTTCGCAAATAGGGAACAAACATGTCGTCCACCATAGTTTCGTATCGCCCGATTGCAGCTGAACTCAGGCGGTCGCGATAGTTTTCATGTGGTCCGGCTCCGTAGTAGGTGACTTTTTCGAAACCCTTTGGCATCGCCATGAGGAAACCCATTTTCGGCAACGGAAAGTCAGCCTTGTCGGGATCAATTTCTGAGAACACGTCAATGAATCCGTTTCCGCGGATTGTCCATCTCGTATGCTGCCGAACAGCGTATCCTCCCAACGCAGTCGCCGTGGTCTCAGATTCGATCCTGACCACATTATCATGTGCTTGAACGGCAACGTTTCGCACCTCGACGCTAAGGGTATGCAACCCTGCCACACGCCATTTCGGACCCGGCCCTCCTCCGAAACTGTAATCGTTGTCCACCGGGGCCCGGAAGATGTTCAACATCGGGCCAGAGACGCTGGTACTGGTCGCGGTGTCACCGTGAAGCATGCCGGTTTCGGGTTGGACTCCGTAGATCGCTTCCCTTTCCGTCTGGATAACAGGGATTCCAAAGTAGCTCAGATCCGTTATCGTGCCGACACGTTTGTTGAATTTCAGGTCGAAAGACTTTCCGGATACCAGAATCGAATCACCATCATCCCTGTAATTCAATGCAGGGAGAGCCTGAGGCCGTACCGCATTCACTTCGGGGACCGGATACGGAACTTCGATCTGCTCCCAGGCAACAACATGCCCACGCCTCGCCCACGCGTTATCAACAGGAAGAGCAAACACGACCTTCAAACGGTATTCAGCCGCCACCTTCAGGGTTGGATGGTCCAAGGGAATATAAACGTCCGCGGACTTTCCGGGTTCTAGGGAGAGGGGAGGCATTGCTCCGGCCTGAACGACTGACCCATCGCAACTGAGTTCCCAGCTCATATCAAACTGATCAAGATTGAGAAACTGATACTTGTTTCTAATCCTAATACGCCCCTGCACAACATCGACAGGCTTCACCTCGATATACTGGTATACTTTTTTCACCTCCTCCAACTTCGGTGTGATACTCCGATCTGGAGTAGTGAGGCCATTGACACAGAAATTCCAATCCGTTGGCCTATCACCGAAATCACCACCATAGGCAAAAAAATACTCTCCCGGCCTTCCTGGAATCTCCTTCCGCAGCCCTTGATCCACCCAATCCCAAATGCATGCACCAATGAGCCGGTCATGGCTCTCGATGACATCCCAATATTCCTGCAGGTTCCCCACGGCGTTCCCCATGGCATGCGCATACTCGCACACAAAGAAAGGACGTGGGTCCTCACTCCTTCCGATTTCGTCCAGTGCCTCAACACCCGGATACATGATCGATTCGATATCAGCGACTTCGTTGTAACCCTGATAGTGAATGGGACGTGTTGAATCCAAATCCAAGGCAGCCTGCCTGCACGCTTCGAAGTTCACGCCCTTCCCAGCCTCATTTCCCAGAGACCATATCAGAATCGATGGATGGTTTTTGAAGCACTCGACCATCGACACAACTCGTTCGACATGGGCTCTCTCCCAGTTCTTCTCGTGTCCCAACGAACCCTCATCGTATCCCATCCCATGGGACTCAAGATTCGCCTCGCTGACCACGTAAATCCCGAAACGATCACACAGCTTGTAAAAATCGGGATGGTTGGGATAGTGGCTTGTGCGGACGGTATTGATATTGAATTGCTTAAACAATTTCACATCCCTCTCCATGCTTTCGAAAGATAGGGTGCGTCCATTGATTGGATCCAGATCATGTCGGTTGACGCCTTTGAGCAGGACACTTTTCCCATTCACCCAGAGCTGGGAATCCCTGATTTCGAGCTTCCGAATACCAACTGGGGTTACAACCACCTCCGTGACGGAACCAGATGCATTTTTCAGCACAAGAACCAACTGATACAAATTGGGCACTTCGGCAGACCAAAGATCCGGATGTTCTATACCGATTTCCAAATACAAAGGGGCTTCCTGAGGCAGGCCATTTGAAGGCGAAATAGATCGGGTGAACATTGGAGCCGCACCAGCGTAGATGTCCCTGCCTCGGAACAAGTAACCCTCAATTGAGCCAGCCTCATCCGATCCGACTCCTGCGAACCACACCGAAACCTGCAGTTCCGCTGCCGACAAATCATCATTGAGCTCAGACTGAACCAGAAAATCGCGAATATGCGTCCTGGGGGTGGAATACAAGTACACGTCCCTGAAAATCCCGCTCAGGCGCCAGAAATCCTGGTCCTCGAGATAGCTGCCGTCACTCCACTGGTACACCTCAACCGCAAGTGTATTCTCTCCGTCTTGAATGTATTGCGAGATATCGAATTCGGCCGGAGTCATACTGTCCTGACTGTATCCCACTTTGTGTCCATTGACCCACACATACATCGCGGAATCAACCCCTGAAAAATGCAGATACACCACCCTATCACGCCAATCATCCGGAACAGTGAAAACGCGCCTGTAGGATCCCACCGGATTCGGATAGACGCTGTTTGTCCACCCCTCGTGTGCCGGACTCATCACATATGGCGGACGTTTTACGAAAGGATACGTGACATTGGTATATATCGGAATTCCGTAACCTTTCATCTGCCAGTTTGAAGGAACCTCAATGTCGTCCCAATAGCTCACATCAAATCCCGGATCATAGAAGTCTTTTGGACGCAAATCGGGCG
>JAQVLM010000140.1 GCA_028704125.1 Opitutales bacterium | reverse complement strand
GGATGCAGAATTTGCGACGGTTCATGGGCGGAAATCAGGATCAACGTCTTGGATTCAAACAAAGGATCATCGCTTGGACTGGCAATCATATATTTGCATGAGCGCGGCGCAGATCGGGTGCTGAATTGAGTCAATTGGCTGGTAGTTGAACAGTCCGACGGATTGATGAAATGGAGTCAGTCCAATTGTTCATGTATTTAGAGAAGCATCACAGGATCTCAATGCTATCTGCCCCGGACGGATTGAGGTATCAGCTCAAACAGCCACGGGTCCCACACCACCCTGCGTACGGGTCCGTACAGGGCGGTTCCGATCCGACACGGGCTTTTGACCCGTAGTGAAGACGAATCCAGATGGCTCTGAGATCGGGAACTCCCGGAGATTCCAACCAGCGGTTGTTCAGTGCGATTTTGACTCGCTAGATCACACTCCGGGCTGCCTATCGGCAGTCTATCTCCGCTGCGCTCACGATTATCCTAGCCTTCCTCCCCCGGATCCGTTACCCTTTCCAAGTCGGCTTCAGATGGTAGTTTCTTTCATATTGCTATGTTCTGGTATTCCTGCAGGGGACTTCAACCCCGTCAACTTCACGCCCATGCTGAGCACAAACAAGACGACGCAGTCAACGTCGATTCACGCTCCACTCCGTGATACACCTTTACGTTCTGCAGAATAAGATGAAGAGAATATTTTTGGAACAACCCAAACGTCTCAACTCATGGGAAAAAGGGGAAATACATCGAATTTTGTCTAAAATCGCGAAATCCCCGCATCCCAAATCCTATACTTTTGTCGATTCAAAAGATAAAGCGGATCTCATTGTAATATTGGAATCAGCTTCTTTCAAATGTCACAGTGACCTGGATTACTACAGGGGTATGATTGACCAGTGGTCTAATGACAAAATGGTCTTAGTTATCAATTACGAGGACGCACCTCCCGGATCATTGCCAGGCGCCTATTCTTCTCTCGAATCCTTTCGGTTTGATCCCGTTTTGCATATATCGTGGCCTCATATGAAGTTTCCAAACGAACACATTGTTGAGTTTAATAATCATATTAACTCCGAACATGCATTCTTGTTTTCATTTGTGGGTTCCAGTAGTCACCCTATAAGGTGCAAGTTGTTCGATATGTATGAAGACAAGTCGACCAACATTTTCGTAAAAGAAATCAAAAAATGGTACAACCATGATATCTCCGAAAAAATTAGCTATATTAACGTTATTAAAAAGAGTGCATTTGTTCTTTGTCCGCGGGGAATTGCGTCATATTCACATCGGATATTGGAGGTATTGGCGTTGGGGCGTGTTCCTGTAATTATCGCAGACGATTGGGTTCCATTTAGTATCGAAGAAGAAGACTATTACATCAGAATTCCTGAAAAGGATATTTGTAGAATAGAAGAGATATTGAAGGAAGAATTACATCGTTACAGACAACTGCAGTTCAATTCTCATGAAATATACAACAAATACTTCAGAGATGATATTCGGCATACGATTGCCTTCGAAAAACTTGTTGAGCTTTCCGAAAGAATACCAATTCATGTTGATAGAAAATTCCTATTCGATCGTCTGCGATCGAATGAGTTTCATCGAATCAATGGTTGGCTGATTGGTCAAAGATTTACTCGATTGCTAAGGAGACGATGGAGGCAACTACAGGGACTTCGCCCCTTCCGAGCCTCCTCCTGACTTTGGCGAGGTAAATGAAAAGGAATTAACCACTGACAGGACTTCCCATGGCAACCGAAACAGGAACGAACATGATTCAGTTCTCAAACACTGCCTTGCGCGCGATGGCCACATCCTCGGCGACCTGATCACGGATAAGGGCCCAGTGGAAAAGGTTATCCGGGTTGGCGTCGAAAGAATTGTGGTTGTAGTGAGTTAAAGGCATATCACGATAGATCGGGCGGGTGATCCGGATCAGCTCATCCCAGTGGGCAAGCGCGGCTTCAAGGCAAGCGATGGCCTCCGCTTTGTCAGCATCCTCACCCGCTTTCCGGAAACGCTCCAGCGCAACCGCCCCTCTGAGCTTGTCGGCAAGATGAAACCCGAGTTGAGCCCATGCCATGACATCGGAGACCTCGTATCGGAGGGAGGCATTTTCTGAGGTGTCGATCGATCCGACCAGGCGAAGGGCCTCGGCGTTATCACGATCCAAAACATCCGCCAGCATAAGGGGCGTCACCCGTTCAGAGGAAAACGATCCACCCTTGGCTATCGTGTCCACGTATTCGGACACCGATACGTAGTCCGGATCCATGGTTGACTGGTTGATCAAACGATCCACCGAAATGTAGCGGGTCTGCTCCCCCTGCAAGGCCAGCATTCCTTCACTGTAGAGCGTGAAATCCCAGCTCGATTCATACAGACTGGCGATCCGCAATTGGGTTGACGACGCCAACGCGTAGGCTTGAAGCAGGTCGCGGGCACTCTCCCCGTAACGCCGGACGAACCCGGCCTGAAACACCGAATCCGGCGTCTCCGGATCATACATCAGTCGACCCCAAAGTTTGTAGAAGAGCCACTGGCGTTCGAATGCCCATGTCCAGTTCACCGGTTCCTCAAGTGCCGTGAAATAGTCCTTTCCGGGAATATAGGTATCCGATCCAATGAAATACCCGCCCACGTAATCCTCCGCTGCATTCGTCGCGATGTGGCTACGGATGAAATCGGACACCCCCCAACGGAGCGCGAAAAAGTCCTCATTGCGCGCCATCCATGTCACCTTGTAGTTGCCCGGCTTGGGGTTAAAATAGGTATCGCCCAGCTTTCCGCCATGCACCTTTACGAGCTTGGGCGTCGAGTGCGCGTGAGACCAATTGAACTTCATCTCGACCCAGATTGGTCCCTCAAAACTATCCCCCAGGCGCTCCATGGCATCCCGGGTCACCCATTCCACATCACGGCCCACACCCGGATCCGAGGAAGTGCCCGAAGAAAACGGAACCCGGTGGATCAAACGGCTCCGGCGGTTGGCATTCAGCATCCCGGCGACAATCACATCATCCATCCACGCCTGACGCTCAAGTGGAGTCATGCCCGCCATGCCCTCTCCGTGGGACAAGCCGATGCCATCCAGATCCGGATAAGTCTCCAGCATCTGCGTCACACACTCCCGCGTGTAGCGGCGGATGAGCTCCGAAGGATCTCCTTGCACATAGTAGTGCGGGTAGAAATTCTGTTTCCCAACCCCATGGGCCTCCGCAAACTCCCGGCTGACAAAAATGCTCCAGCTCACAACATAGGTGTCCAATCCACGTTCCTTCGCCATCCGGAAAACCTCCCGGTAGAAGTGTTGCCATTCCGCAAGTTCCCCATCCGACCATGGACAGGCCTCCGGAAAATGCTTTGGACGGAACATGAATGTGTAGGGATGCAGGTTCCACAGGCTGATTGCGTTAAATCGGTTCTCCACCATCTGATCGAGAAACGCCTCCCAGAATGCCAAATCACGCACCGTCTCAAAGTGTTGCTCCAGAGCGCTGCTCTGCCGATACGGTTCCCACGGCAGGTTGAATTTGATCCCGCGAAATGAGAGATGGGCCTCCTCCTTCCAACCTTCAACCCCATCCAATCCCGCTCCATTTTCCAGAACCTCGGCCAAAGCCAACGCACCATAGATCATCCCCCGATCATCGCCACCATAGACGGTGATGACCCTTCCCTCCGGAATCACCTCAAATGACTCCGGCTTGTAGCGTTTGGAATGCACCGCCAGGCTAACCATCCGGTCGTAGCCACCCGGATCTGTTTGCAGCTCGTAACCCTGCCCAGTCAACGCCTTTCCAAGTTTACCAGCCGCATAAGACGCCTGCGGGGACTCCACATCATAGAGAAGGTAAACCCTTTCGCCTCCATAGACCACAAGCGCTGCGAGGACCGACACGAGAATCAGGAGCTTTTTCATACCCATTACTCCGACACAAACACCGGAAAACGGCAAACCAAATGCCCGGCTCGAGACCCGATTGTTGTCCAGCATTTGTTTCGGTTGAAGGGAGCGGGGCAATAACCAAACCCTCAAGGGGAAGCCTTCCACGGCCCTTGTCCGCGATCTGACCGCCCCACTTGTATTGTGCCTCCCATCGGATATCATCCATTTTACCTATGGCAAATATTCCCCGCCCAAACTCTTCCCAAATCGTCGACGGTGTGGACCGGGCACCGGCCCGCTCCATGCTTAGGGCAACCGGCTTTTCGGATGAAGACTTCACCAAGCCACAAATCGGCGTGGCAAGCACGTGGAGTGACCTCACCCCGTGCAACATGCACATCCATGAACTCGCGGAACATGCCGCAAAAGGCATCAACGAAAACGGAGGGAAAGCGGTCACATTCGGAACCATCACGATATCGGATGCGATATCCATGGGCACCAAGGGCATGCGGTACAGCCTCGTGTCAAGAGAGGTGATCGCGGACTCGATCGAAACCGTTTGTGCGGGCGAGGGCTTCGATGGTCTGATCGCCATCGGTGGATGCGACAAAAATATGCCGGGGTGCATTATGGCCATCGCACGGCTCAACCGTCCCGCAGTCTTTGTTTACGGAGGAACCATTCTCCCCGGCTTTTCACCCTCCGACAAGGAAAACCATCATGCGCTTGATATCGTGTCTGTATTCGAAGCCATCGGCAAACATGCGAAGGGAGAAATCGATAATGCGCAACTCAAGGAGGTTGAAACATGCGCCATCCCCGGTGCCGGCTCGTGTGGCGGGATGTATACCGCAAACTCAATGGCCAGCGCCATTGAAGTGCTTGGGATGAGCCTGCCCGGCAGCAGCGCTCAGCTCGCCATTTCCAAGGACAAACGCATGGACTGCCAGGCGGCGGGAGCCGCAGTCCTCAAGATGCTCCAACTCGGCATTACCCCACGTGACATCCTCACCCGAAAGGCCTTTGAGAATGCCATCGCCGTAGGGATCGCATTGGGCGGATCGACCAATATCATCCTGCACCTTCTCGCGATTGCCCACTCGGCTGGAGTGGATTTGAACATCGATGATTTTGCACGCATCGGGGAAAAATTACCCTTGCTGTGCGACCTGAAGCCATTCGGACGTTACCACATGAGCCACCTCATCCGGATCGGGGGCATTCGCCCGATGATGAAGCTCCTGCTCGGGAAAGGATTGCTTCACGGCGATTGCATGACCTGCACCGGCGATACCATCGCCGAATCCCTTGCCTCCACGCCTCTCTACCCGCG
Organism: Opitutales bacterium; assembly: GCA_028704125.1. Lineage (GTDB taxonomy): Bacteria > Verrucomicrobiota > Verrucomicrobiia > Opitutales > JAFGAQ01 > JAFGAQ01. Next base: position 2,390 of record JAQVLM010000140.1, on the reverse strand, counting down.
CTATCCGGAGGAACAGGATATCGTTCGCCCTTGGGACAATCCGCTCAAATCGTCATCCCACCTGCGTGTGCTGCGGGGCAACCTCGCACCCGGTGGAGCTGTCGGAAAAATCACCGGAAAGGAAGGTCTGTATTTCAAAGGAACCGCCAAAGTGTATGAGGGAGAAGAGGAAGCCATTGCCGGGATTCTTCGCGGGGACGTGCGTGCGGGGGATGTGGTCGTCATCCGCAACGAAGGGCCGGTGGGCGGACCCGGCATGCGGGAGATGCTCTCGCCAACCAGCGCGGTTGCGGGGCGCGGCCTGATCCGTGAAGTCGCGCTGATCACAGATGGGCGCTTCAGCGGAGGCTCCCATGGATTCGATGTCGGGCACATCACACCGGAAGCCGCAGTGGGCGGCCCCATCGCCATCGTGAGAGACGGCGACACCATCGAAATCGACGCCATCCGCAACACGATTGAGCTCCTGATTCCGGAACAGGAATACAGCCAGCGCATGGCAAACCTTCGCACGCCGCCACCAAAAGAGACGAGAGGGGTCCTTGCAAAATACGCCCGACTGGTCTCCTCAGCAAGCGAGGGAGCCGTGACGGACCAATAGCATGTCAACCGGCAGACGCCCCACCAGGGCGGCGTTTTCAGAAAATGCCCTCATCCTCTAATGCACCTAAGCCGCACCACTCCCGAGACAAGGGTCCGGTTCAACTTCAGACCTGGCGGAACCGATTTTTGCCTGGATGTAGCGCGAGCAGTGCGCCGCCGCACTCGCCATCATGGGTCTCACCATACTCTATAAAACGATTGGTACCTGAATCCACATACGGACGAATGCAGTCATCCATTCGATGGCACTAGAAGCGGATTGCAACAACGACGCAGATGCGTCAGGATAGCATCATGCTGATTTACGCCGAATTGTCTGCCAATCACGCCCAACAGGAAAGACTTGCCTTTGAATTGATCGACGCGGCGGCCCGATCGGGGGCAGACGGGATCAAGGTGCAGACCTACACCCCCGACACGATCACCCTGAAGGACAAAACCGCACCCTTCATCATTCAAGATCAGCCGCTCTGGAAGGGGCAAAACCTGTGGGACCTTTACCAGAAGGCCTACACGCCATGGGAATGGCAGCCCCGGCTGAAACAACATGCCGAATCGCTCGGACTGCGATTCGCCGCATCGGTGTTCGACTCCAGCTCAGTTGATTTCTGGGAAGCCCATGGGCTGGAAACCTACAAAATCGCATCCGCGGAGCTGATTGATATTCCCTTGCTGACCAAGGTGGCATCGACGCACAAGGAGATCATCCTGTCCACGGGAATGGCAACGCTCAGCGAAATTGAGGAGGCGGTCGCCACCATCTATTCGGTGAATCCCGCGGCCACCCTCACCCTGCTGCGCTGTTCATCCGCGTATCCGGCCCCTGCCTCATCGATGAACCTGAGGGCAATCCAAACCCTCATCGAACGCTTCAAAGTGCCAGTCGGTCTTTCGGATCACAGCACCGATGATGCGATGGCGGTCTGCGCGGTGGGGCTTGGAGCGACAGTCTTCGAGAAACACATCCGGCTTGAGAATGGGCCATCCACCCCCGACGATGCGTTCTCACTCACCCCGGATCAGTTTGCGGGATGGGCGGCGGCAATCCACCGTGCAAAGGATGCGATGGGAGATGGAGAGTGCAAGCCAAGTCCTGAAGAATTGGTAACGCTGCCATTCCGCCGTTCCCTATTCACCGTGAAAGCGATCCGGGCGGGTGAACCCTTCACCCGGGAGAACATCCGGTCCATCCGACCCGCCACCGGACTGCATCCGCGCGAGTATGAAAAGCTGCTCAGCCGCAAGGCATCCTGCGACATCCCCGCAGCCACCCCGCTCTCATGGGATCTCGTCGAGTAGCAGGCTAGCCGCAAACCAGAGCATTGGTGCCTGCCCATGGTAGTCGCCCGTGACCGTGGGCCGCTCCAGATAGTAAGATGCATCGTTTACCTGGCCGGTCCCGACACAGACATCCGTAATTTGCCCGCTCGCATCGACGTAATCGCAGAGCGCCAACCAGGCCTGCCGGATTGCCGGCTCGAAGCGAGCGCGGTCCAGCAGTCCACGCCGCACCCCCTCATTCATCGCATAGCCAAACATCGCCGTGCATGAGGTTTCATTCCACGCATCTTCGTAGTCGATCAACTGACGCCACATCCCGTCCGGCCCTTGAAACCCGAGCAATGCTTCCATCATTCTGAGGTATCCCGACACCAATCCCGCATAGCGCGGATGATCCTTCGGCAAAACCGAGATCAACTCTGCCAGACCGGCTGCGACCCAGCCATTGCCCCTTCCCCAGAAATAGGGAATCCCCTCTCCATGATGAAAAAGCCCGTTGGGCTGTT
>JAQVLM010000139.1 GCA_028704125.1 Opitutales bacterium | reverse complement strand
GGATAAAGACCGCGCACTCCTGCTCAAGGAGAAGCTGGAACGCTTTGAATCCCGGAAAGCGAGGATGTTGCCATGATATGTGGAGAAAAGGTCAACAATACCCCTCCTTCAGCTCATGGATGGAACGTCATGCGTAAGGGAGCGGCAGGATCCGGGTTTTCCCTCATTGAAGTGCTCTTGGCTCTGGTGATTTCGATGATTGTGATTTCATCGGTTACCAGCCTGTTCTATGTGTTCGCAAATGCATGGCTCGGATACCGCGACTCCGGATATGAGCAGGACCATGCCCACGGCGTAGTGGCGTTTCTCGAAGGGGAATGTTCGCGACTTTCGGGCGTATCGGCTGCGGGTGAATCCGGTGGTGTGGAATGGCGGAAGTTGCCGGAGGCTGGACCTTACGATCCGGAATACCTCAGTTGGAAAGTGGTGGATGCTCCACCGTTTCTTCCGGTTTCGGAGCTTTTTGAAGGCATGGGGATTCGGGTGTATCTGCGTTTTGAAAGGGATAGGGGGCTATCCCTGATTTGGCATCCGGAAGATGATTTGTTGGTGGATCCGTGGAGAGATGAGCCGTTTGATCCCAAGGAGCATTTGTATGAAGCCCCCCTTTCTCCGATGGTGGATTCGTTGCTTTATGCATTTTACGATTCGGAAAAAGACGAATGGGATGAGCTCGATGAGCCATGGAAGGATCAGTTTCTGAAGGGGCAAATGCCGGATGTGCTGGTGTTGCGGTTTTTGTCGGAGAAGGAAACCGTCCCGACTTTTCATGTGTATTTGCCGAGAGATCGTGGAGGGGATGCGGGATGAACCGGGAATTGCGCCAGGATAGGCGTGCGACACAGGGCGCTCAGAAAGGAGCTGTGCTTCTGGTTGTGCTGGTGTTTGTCTTCTTGTTGAGCTTTATCACGATGCAGTTCGTGTCCGAGGTTGGCGAGAAGCTGCAGTATCGGGTTCAGACCGGGGGGGATGCGGAACTGCGGAGAGTCGCCATGGACGGATGGACCCATGCGGTGGCGGTGTTGGCTGAGATCCAGGAGGTGGAAGGATCTTTTTATTCGGGTGGGCAGGGGTGGAGTGATCCTTTTGCTTATGAACCCATGATGGGGTTGCCGGATGGAATTGTGCTGGAGTCTGTGGTGGAGGATTTGACCGGACGCTTGAGCCTGACGGCTATGGATGAAGAAACCTTACGGTTGTTTTTGGAGTCGATCGGATGGAACCTCAATGATGCCTCGCGTTTGACCGATCTGTACTTCGATTGGATTGATGAAGATGATCTGGTGCGGGTTCAAGGGGCCGAATCCCGGGAATACCGCAGTGGCGATCGCTCCAACATCAAGCCGAGAAATGCGATGATCAAGCGCATGGAAGAGTTCAGCCAGATCCGGGGGTTCCGCGAATGGTTCTTGTCCAGCGAACCGGAGCTGGTGGAGCGACGGGAACGCTTTCTCCGGAGTCTTACGTTGATGCATACCGCACCAGCCAATATCAACAGCGCAAATCCGGCGGTTCTCAATCTGATCGGGAAAGTGGATATGGTCAATCCCATCGGAGTGGCCCAGTACATGGCCGGGCGGGACCGGATTGCCGGAACCGGGGATGATCGCTATTTCGAGGATGTGAACCATCCCTACCTCATGTCGACCCGCAGCTCGGGGTCTCGACTGAGCGGGGTGCAGTCCCACGCCTTTCGCGTGACCGTAAGAGCTTCCCGTCCGGGTTTGTCCCAGCATGTGGTGAGCGCAATCGTGCGGGAGCCATCGGAAACCTCGGCTGAATCGGCCGCGGCTTCCGGAACGGACCCTGCAGAAGCTGACCCTGAAACTGCGGATCCCGGATCCGTTGGTGAGGAAACCGCTCAGGAACCTGCAGTTGCACCCGGCGCGGATCGAATGATGGGTCTCCCGTTCGAAATACTTGAGTTGAGCGAGAATATCATAAATGCTCAGGACTAACTACCACTCATGCACCGATTCTTGTCCAGAATGCGCCAACGTTTGCCCTCCCCGAAGGATCCGGCAGTGTTTTTTGTCCCCGGGGATTTGTTTTTCACCGAGCGGGTGGAAATACCGTCAGGGTTGAGCCTATCCGAGTCGGACGCCTTTGTGCAAACTGCGCTCGAAGGGATGTCTCCTTTTGCGCTGGATCACCTGATGTGGGGTTGGATCCGTGTTTCCGGACCACAGGATTCCGCGATGGTCTATGCGGCGCTTGCCGAGAAAGTGCAGCCGCACTTGCCTGAGGGAATGGGAACTGGGTTTCATGTGTTTCCGTCTTTTTTGCCGTTTCTTGGAATGGTTCCGGATCGACCGATGGTCCTCGCTGGCGTGTGCGGGGATTCCGTATCGGTTTTGCTGTTTGACCGGGCGAGCGATTTGCCAGCCGAGATCCACACCACGACTCCGGAAAACGGGCTTGGGGATTCGGGTGCGCCTGCAGTTCGTCAGGACATGTTGCGTGCGTTAGGCCTCCGGGGGTGGGAGATCGATCCGGTTCTCTATTCCAATGAATCGCCACTATGGGAACGATCCGATTCGATGATTTGTCCGGTAAGTGCCTTCGGATCTGAACCCGATGCTTCTGTTGGTTCTGGCTTGAGTCTCGAGGGGCACGCCTTGTGGAATGCGGATATCCGGCCATTTTCACAAAAAATGACACTGGAAAAATCCTCCGTGTGGGGGCGGCGATTATGGAAGTCAACGGCGGTGATTATGATCACGCTCGCGGCTCTTATTGCTTTGGAAGGGGTGGCCATTGGGCTGAAGGCCCGGGTCAAGTCCCAGAAAGAATGGATTGAGCTTCAGGCTCCACGGGTTGCAGCCATCGAGTCAAAATTCAGGAATATTGAGGTCTTCCAGCAGGGCGCAGCCGCTTCGCTCCAACCCTTGGTGATGCTCGATATTATCAACCGCATGCGCCCCGATGAGGTCTATTTTACCGAGGTGAAGGCCCGCGACGGGAATACCCTCGAGATTCAGGGAATGTCGGAGCAAAACGGGGTGGATCTCCTCAACCGTTTCCGCGCTGAATTGTCTGCTTCTTCCCAATTGTCCGAGGTTTCGTTGGATGTGACCAGCATCACTCAAGGCTCGGCTCGATTCACCCTGGTTGCCAAATTCAACGAGCTTCCCCATCCTCAGCCGGCAGAGGCCCCGGCCATCAACCCGGAATCCGGAACCGCGTCATGATCCAGTATTTGCGTCGACAGTTTGAGAGACTCAGCACCCGGGAGCAGGCGCTCCTCGTGGCGTTTCTGGGCGTGATCGCCCTTGTGTGGGTTGGTCGCGCGGTTTCCAATATCGGCAGTGCGGTTTCGGGGATGTCGAAAGTGGCATCGGACATCAGTGTCCAGAAAGAGTGGTTGAGCCGCGAGGCCGATATCGAATCCCGCTTGGCTTCTGTGCTCAAATCCCTGGATAGTGGCGAGACCTATTCTTCGAATCGTCTTCTTGGAAAGCTGGACGAGATCCTTCGCGAGTCCGAAATCAAGGCAACGCTTTCCCGGCCGGTCCAACGTCCCGGCGACGTGTTCGTGGAGCATGTGGTCACGGTTGCATTGGAAAAGGTGCCCATGAAAAACCTTATCGATTTTGAACAGCGGATGCGTTCCGTGTTTCCATATATTGGAATCGAGTATCTGATGGTCCGTCCGGAACCCTCGGGATCCTCGCTTTTGCGGGGAGAGTTGAGGGTTACCTCATTCGAGTTGGCATCGTGAACACGAACCCCTTGTCCGTTTACATCCCATCATGTTAATTATCCAACGCTCAAATGTCCTCTTCGCCCTTGCCTGGCGTATCGCTCTAAGCTGGTGCCTTGCCGGGACCGTGGGACTTTCGGCGCAGTCGGTTCAGCCGAACCGTGGTGTGCCTCCTCCACCGCCTTCGTTCACGCCACCGCCGATGGATTTGGCCAGTGAGGGAGTGGTGGGTTTTGCCCCGGGATTGAAAGCGACAGATCCCATTCAGAACCTTGTTTTGGTGGACAACAGTCTGGATCAGGTTTTTCGCCTGCTTGAGGAGTTGACGGGTAAGATGGTGTTGTCCCAGGAAAATCTCCCTTCTCCGAGAATCAATTTCAACAGCCGGGGCGATCTGAGCCGGCAGGATGCGGTTGTGGCGCTGGAAACGATTTTGTCACTCAACGGAATATCGATCTCATCGATGGGTGACAAGTTCCTCAAGGCGACTGCGGTCACCTCGATCCGGTATCAGGCGCCAGATCTGATCATGGGAAGCACCCTGACAGAGCCGCCAAGCCAGCGATACTATGCCAAGATTTTCAAGATCAATCACATGGGCTTGGATGATGTGGCCCAGATCGTGAATACGGTCATGACTCCCGGGCTGGCTTCCCAGTTGGTCATGCGCAAGTCAAACTCGATTCTGGTCACCGATACGCTTTCGAACTTGCAACAGATTGAGCGGGTTTTGATGCGGGCCGACGTGCCGCTCAATCTCGAGGAGAAGATGATCTTCCGTTCCTTGAATCATGTTTCCGCCCTGACCATGAAAGAGCGTTTGGTGAGTATGGCTCAGGGTCCATTGAAACGTTACCTCGAGGGAAATACCTTCTTTGACTCGGATGAGCGCACCAACCAGATCGTGATCGTAACCCACCCGAAAAACGTGGAGCTCATCGAATCCGTGATTGAAAGCCTCGACATCGATGCGGCGCCGTTGACCCGGACCGAGGTTTTCTACATCAAGCATGCGGAGGCGGTAAATGTTGCGAAGCTGATTGATGCACTCATTTCGCGCCAGAATGACCGCAAGGATGAAGCTTCCAATCCGGCCGGCGCCCGGGGTAATGCTGAGTCGGTGACGGGGCCGGATGGGCAGCCGATTCCGGTTCCTCCGTCTCTCCAGGATATGGAGGATGCCATAATGGCCGGGGGTGGGGCGGACTCCCGGAACCTGCAGTTCAGTTCCTTCGCAACAATCGAGCCGGATGAGCGCAGCAACGCGATCATCGCATATGGCACTCCCAGCGACATCCGTTACATCAGCAGTCTGATCGACCGGATTGATATCCTCCTGGCTCAGGTCAAGATCGATGTCGTGATCGTCGAGGTCAATGTGGGGGATTCCAACAAGCGGGGGATCGATCACTTCGGGATCAACCTCGATTCTGCCAAGGAGATCACGGTTGGACTGAACCAATTGGTGGGCCTGGATGGAGAGTTTTCAACACCCGCCGACTTGCCGATCAGGGTCGGTGCCACCTTGGAGAGTTTTACCTTGAACACCGTGTTTCAAACGGCCCAGAGTAATTCGGATGTGAGCATTCTGTCATCGCCAACATTGGTGACCACGCACAACCGGAAGGCGACGATCAAGGCTGGCGAAAAACGTCCCCTCATTTCTGCCAGCAGTACGGACATGACCGGTTCCAGTATCCGGAGCACCCTGGATTACAAGGATATCGGGATTGAGCTCACGGTCACGCCCTTGATCGGATCCAATGGGATCGTCCAGATGGAGATTGAGCAGAGCGTGGATTCCGTGATCGCCACCACCAAGATTGACGGAAACGATCAGCCGATCATCGGATCGCGGAGCGCCACCTCATTTGTCAGTGTCCAGGATGGACAGGTCATAGTGTTGGGTGGGCTTCAGGAAAAGGAAATTTCGAATTCCGAGGCGCGTTTGTTCCTCCTTGGGCAGATTCCCATTCTGGGCGATTGGCTCTTCTCGAGCAAGCGTGAGGAAGTCAAGGTCAAGGATCTGGTGATCTTTATCCGTCCGCAGGTGATCTACAATTCGGATGATGCCAATAAGCAGGCGGACCAAAGCGTTCAGATCCATCCGCAACGGGAGGAAATCGAGCATTTCCTCAACGAAGGGAAATTCATTGATTCCAAGGTGAGGAAGAATCCATGAGAATCGGTCTTTCACAGCGGTTTTTGCGGCCGGTCCGGATCGCAGTTGGCCTCGCTTGCGGAGTCGGATGGGCTTGCGGTGCGGTTGCATCCGATCCGGATCGCATGCAGAGCCTCTTGGACCGTCCCCCTTTCAAGGCTAGAAATGAGGGAGTGGCGATTCCGGAATCCCTCATTCCTACGCAGGGAGCGATCAACCAACGCTTCGAGTTCACCGGTATTTATGAATCCTCCGGCAATGTAAAGGTTTCGATTCGGGACTCCGAGAGCGGAAGAGGATATTGGCTGAGTCCCGGCCAATCCATCGAAGGGTTCCGACTGGAGTCTTACGAGCCGGTGCGCCGTTCAGTCGTTATCAGCCAATCCGGCCGGATGGAGATGCTGAAGCTGAAAGAAATCCAACCCTACACCGGATCTCCGGCTTTTGATCCTCAGGTGCTCAATCCCAATCGTTTTCAGTTGCCGAACCGGCCGGGCTTGCCTTCGGTCTCTCCCAACAGGGGAGCCCCGAGTGTGCCGCCGAAGATGCCGATGCCACCGTCCATGGTGGATCAATTGCGCAATACCAAGAAACCCAATTAGCCGTGACAGTAGCGTCTTCAGATAATCAACAGCAGGATAGGGCAGCGCTCGAAGCACTCCCGAGAGAGGAACGCCTGGCTCATTTCGCATCCGCTTCCGGGTTGCCTCTTGAAGCGGCACTGGAACGCTTGGCCAGAGAGCAGTCGCTCCGGATTCTCAATGAGTTTGCGGTGATGGAATCGCCGGCCAAATACATTCCCTCGCGGATGATTCATGAGTATCATTGTCTGCCGATCCGATCACCTGATTCCCGGAAACACGAGGATTTCGGGCACGAAACCATTGACCTTGTCACCGGTTGGCCACCGGATTCGAGGATGAGCCGATGGGTGATGGCGGCTACGGGTCGCCGTCCGAGGTGGTATCTTGGCGATCCGGGAATGATCACACGCACGATACAGCAGAGTTTCGGGGTGGGGTCTGCCGGCCTTGAGGATGAGGGGCTCGAAAGCCTGGATGACTGGGATCCGTCGCGGGATGATGATGAAAACCAGAATGCCGCGGTTATCCGTTTCATCAACGAGATCATCGAGCAGGCCATGGCCGATCGCGCAACAGATATTCATTTTGAGCCGTCCAGAGATAGCCTCCAGATTCGTTTCAGGGTAGACGGTGAGCTCGCGTTTGTGACGGTTCCGGAGAACCTCGTGAAGATCAAAGGCGCGATCATTTCGCGTCTGAAAATCATGGCGCGCCTGAACATATCGGAAAAACGGCGCCCGCAGGATGGTCGGATCAATTATCAGATCGGCGGAAACGACATCGATATCCGTATCTCGACTTTTCCCACCATGTATGGGGAAAGTATCAGTTTGCGTCTGTTGAACCAGCGGCAAAAGCCTTTGTCGTTGAGTGAGATTGGATTGCTCGATGATGACCACGAGCGGGTCGCCCAGGTGTTGGCCCGGCCCCACGGTATTGTGTTGGTTACCGGTCCCACCGGATCCGGGAAGTCCACCACGCTCAATGCCTTTATCCGCACGATCAATACCCCCGAGCGCCGGATTCTCACGGTTGAGGACCCGATCGAATACGAGGTCTAAGGGGTCAATCAAACCCAGATCAAACCCGAAATCGGACTCGATTTCGCAACCGCTCTCCGGCATATTTTGCGACAGGATCCGGATGTGATCATGGTGGGTGAAATCCGGGACCGTGAGACGGCTG
>JAQVLM010000138.1 GCA_028704125.1 Opitutales bacterium | reverse complement strand
TCAGGTCAAGGGGAATCCGCACGTTTTCGAGAGCGGTGAGGTGCGGAATGAGTTGAAAATTCTGGAACACAAAGCCGACCTTGCGGTTGCGCAGGACCGCCCGTTCCCGGTCCGTGCAACGGGCCAACGAGGTGCCGTCGATGAGAACATCCCCCGTGCTGGGAACATCCAGGCCCGCACACAGGCCCAGTAAGGTGGTTTTTCCACTGCCCGATGGACCCACGATCGCAACCGAATGCCCGGCCTCAACGGAGAAACTCACTCCATCCAGCACCGTCAGCCGATCATCGGCCTGATCAAACACCCGGGAGATATCACGGGCCTCCAGCACCGGCGGGAGGGCTTTCAACCCCGTGGCCGGTTTGGCATGAAAACCCAATACCTCTTCGTAACTCATCGGACTGATTCGATAACGGATTGCGGAAACACGTTCAATCATCGAAACCGCAAGCACCATCCCTTAGGCAACAAAAAAAGAACCAGCGGCCACACGCATTGGGACCGGATTGGAACCTAATCGGAGCCGCAACACTGGAGTGGCAGCCCGATAGGGACTCGAACCCCAACAAAGTGAACCAAAATCACTTGTGCTACCATTACACCATCGGGCTAATGATCGACATAGTTGGAGAATCTCTTTCCAAACGTCAAGAGGCAATCATTCAGTTGACTCGATATTCAAAAAAGACTTTATAAAACGGTCATATGGCCGAAGGCAGCGTAACACCGGGATCAGTCAAATACAAGCGCGTCATCATCAAGCTCAGCGGAGAAGTGCTGCGCAATGAGCGGGACGGGGAACCGATTGATGCGGAGATCCTCGAATCGATGTGCGCGGAGATCGCAGAAATCTACGAACTCGGGGTCGAGATCGGTCTGGTGATCGGAGGAGGCAACATCTTCCGCGGTATCCAGGGACTGCGTGGCGCATCGGTCCAGCGTGCGACCGGGGACTACATGGGGATGATGGCAACCGTGATCAACTCCCTCGCGCTGATGGACACGCTCGAGAAGATGGGGGTTGTGGTGCGGGTCATGAGCGCCATCCCGATTGACCGTGTATCCGAGCCGTTCATTCTGCGCCGGGCGGTTCGCCACCTTGAAAAGGGACGTCTGGTGATCTTCGCTGCGGGAACCGGGAATCCGTATTTCTCGACTGACACAGCCGCTGCCCTGCGCGGCAGTGAGGTGAACGCGAACCTGATCATCAAAGCCACCAAAGTGGACGGTGTTTACGACAAGGATCCGATGAAGCACACGGATGCCCGCAAATACAACGAGATCTCCTATTACGATGTGATCCGTCAGCGCCTTTCGGTGATGGATACAACCGCTTTCTCCCTCTGCATGGATAACAAAATTCCGATCATCGTGCTGAGCCTGCGCGAAAAAGGAAACATGCGCAAAGCGATTGAAGGCCAAATGATCGGGACAGTGGTCCATGGCTGAGCCCTTCGATCCAGCACCCGGAACAGCTTTCGTCACACAAAAAAACCTCCCAAACCCTCACCTGCTATGCAAGCAACCCAAGTCGTATCTCAAGTCGAAGCGGAAATGAAGAAGGCACTCGAGCATACCGCTCACGAGTTTACCACTTTGCACACCGGCAAAGCCGCCCCCTCCATGGTGGACTCCGTAATGGTTGACGCCTACGGATCCCACGTGCGCATCAAGGATATCGCCGCGATTTCAACTCCGGACCCGCGCCTGATCGTGATCCAGCCATGGGACAAAACGGTGCTCAAGCCGATTGAGCAGGCCATCCTTTTGGCGAACATCGGTCTCCACCCGTCGGTGGAAGGCGTGAGCATCCGCATCCCGGTTCCCGAGCTGAGCCGTGAACGGCGTGAAGACCTGATCAAAGTGGCCCACAAAATGACCGAGGATGGAAGAATCGGCATCCGGGCCGCAAGGCAACGGGGCATGGATGCGATCAAGGCGCTGCAAAAAGCGGGAGCCGTCTCCGAGGATGACCAGAAGCGGCACGAAAAGGAAATCCAGAAAAAGACGGATCATTACAATCTGGAGATGGGGAAAATGCTCGAAGCCAAGGAAAAGGAACTCAAACAGATCTGATACGGCTTCCCAGACCAGCATAACCGGACGGGACAACCGTTTCCGGGCTGTCGCAAACCCGGATTTGTCCGGCGGCATCTTCACACACGCATATTTTCAGTATTCATCACTATCCATGGGACAACGAACACCTGCACATCCCGTCGTCAAAAATCTGGTGGTCAAACTCGGCACCGGGATCCTCACATCGGGGATCGGGAAACTCAGCCCTGAAGTCATCCAGGGTATATGCGCCCAGATCAAGCAACTCCGGGATCGCGGGACAAACGTCACCATCGTGAGTTCAGGAGCGGTTGGACTTGGCATGGGGCGTCTGGGCTACCAGCGGCGCCCCACCGATTTGCCGACGCTGCAGGCATGCGCGGCGGTTGGGCAGAGCATCCTGATCGAAACCTGGCAAAAGGCCTTCGAACCGCATGGGATCCATGTTGGCCAGATGTTGCTCACCCGGGATGACCTCAATGTAAAACGGCGGCATATCGCGGTGCGCGAAACGCTCCTCCGGCTCGCACAGGAAAACGTCATCCCCATCATCAACGAAAATGACTGCATCAGTGTGGATGAACTGAAATTCGGGGACAACGATGTGCTCAGCGCACTTGTGGCAAGCCTCATCAAAGCGGATTTGCTGGTGATCCTCTCGACCATTGACGGATTGATGGACCTGAAGCACAACCTGCTGATCCGGGTTGTCGAAAACATCAATCAGGACGTGCTGGGGCTCGCCGAAGGGACCACAAGCCCGACAGCAGTCGGCGGGATGATATCGAAACTCGAGGCGGCCCGGATCGCCACGAAATCAAAATGCGGCATGGTCATCGCCAAGGGAAGTGCCCCCAACATCCTGCTGCGGATTTTTGATGGAGAGGCGGTGGGCACCTTTTTTGTCCCGCAACGCACCAACCTGCGCTCCCACAAGCGATGGCTCGCCTTTTTCAACAAGACCTGCGGAACCGTAACCGTGGATTCCGGCGCACAGGATGCCATCCTCGGCAAAGGGAAAAGCCTGTTGGCGAAGGGAATCGTATCGGTTTCGGGCACCTTTGGTCCGGGTTCAATTGTGAGCATCAAAGGCGTGGATAAAGGGGATGTGGCAAGGGGTTTGACCGGATTCAGCTCGATCGAAATCGACCGGATCAAGGGGATGAATTCCGAAGACATCCGGCAGCTCTTCCCCAATCGCAAACACATCGAAGTCGTACACCGGGACTCCATGGTCCTGATACGATAATACCATGGCCCAAGACCCCAAGAGCGGATTACCGAATCAATTCTATCAGGAGTTTGACACCGGGCGGATAAAGGAAAACCGGTCTCCCGACCGGGTTCGCAGCCCGTTTCAGGTGGACCGGGACCGGATTGTGTATTCCCATGCGTTCCGGCGGCTGCAATCCAAAACACAGGTTTTCCAATCCGGGGAATTCGACTTCTACCGCACGCGGCTGACGCACTCGATCGAAGTATCGCAAATCGCGCGATCCATCGTGCACCTGCTCAACACGGAATCGGACCTGCTCGGGCCGGATTTTCGCATCGACCCGGATCTGGTCGAAGCCATCGGGCTCGCCCATGATCTGGGACATCCGCCCTTCGGCCATTTGGGAGAACGGCGGCTGAATGAACTCATGGCGGACTACGGGGGCTTTGAGGGGAATGCGCAGAACCTCCGTATCCTCACCCGTCTCTTTTACAACAGCAAGAATTCAAATCCGACATCCCACAATCGGTCGATGAATCCGACACGCGCGCTGGTGGATGGTTTGCTGAAATACAAGACTCCGTTTTCCTGGCTGATCCAGCCCGGCGATGAAACGAAGCAAGCGGTCTATCCCGCCAATCATTTCATCTATGATTCCGACATCGGAACGGTATCGTCTGTCATCGGTTTCGATCTTGAGACACTGCGCACCCGCGAGCAGGAAAAACCGGGAACGGTGAACGGCATACGCAGCATCGAGTGCCAGATCATGGATTGGGCGGATGACACGGCCTATTCGATCAACGATATCCTCGACGGCATCCAGGCAGGATACCTTCAGCAGGATAACCTGGAGCGCTGGTCAAACCGAACCGCACCCGAACCACCACAGCAACAAATGGTGTCCGATCTCCGGAAAGTGATCGCCGATCAGGACTACGAATATTTCCTCAACAAAAAGATCGGTGACTTCATCCACGCCGTGAAGCTGGTGGCCATCGACGCTCCATTCGACAACCCGAGCAACCGGTATCGTTTCAAGCTCGAAATCGACGCGGTCTGCGTCGCGGAGTCCGGGCTCTACAAACGCATCGCCAACGACCTCATTTTTCAGTCTCCCCAAATCCAGGGGATCGAATTCAAGGGAGCCCATATCCTCACCCAGCTGTTCAACGCGCTGGTTGAGCACTACGGACCAGGCCGAACACCCCGCCGGCTCAAGCTGCTTCCCGAAACACAGGTGGAGCAGCCCGGACGGGATTCGAAACCGGTCGAGATCTATCGCAGCATCTGCGATACGCTCTCGATCATGACCGATTCGCAAGCCATCCGCCTCTACAAACAGCTGTTTCTGCCCGGGTTCGGATCCATCATCGATCTGGCCTGAAACCACCAACGAAATGTCCGCCATGAACCAATTCCTGCAAGGTATGCATCCCTTCCAGAAGCGATTGTTGACATCCGCCATCGCGCTGCTGTCGGCGGTGATCATCCTGACGGTGCTATTTGGGGTGTTCCTCCTGCTGAGGGCCTTCACGGCAACCTTCTCCACCGTTCTGTGGCCGCTCGCGACGGCAGGGATTCTCGCGTTGATCCTGCGGCCGGTGGTCCGGTGGATCGAGACCAAAATCAAACTCAGCCGGACGCAAAGCATCGCGGTGCTCTACCTTCTGGTCGCGATGGTGCTGACCGGGATCCTGGCGCTGGTGTTGCCGGTTCTGTTCGATCAGACCGTATCGTTCGCCAAACGCTTGCCGGGGATATGGGCCAACCTGCGGGGGGCATTCACGGAGCGGTTTCCGGCGGTTATGGAGTTGATCACCGAATACATCGGCGAAGAGCGGATGCTGCGCTACCAGGAAGCGCTGACCTCGCAACTTGACGAACTGAGTTCCTTGATCCTGCCCGCCACAAAGGATCTATTCCAGCGCATCTCCGGAATCATCGGACTGGCAACCGGGCTCGCGATTGTGCCGGTCTATCTGTTTTTCTTTCTTCAGTCCAACCGGGACCTCTCCGCAGACATCAAGGAACAGCTTTCTTTCGTGAAAGAGGAATGGCGGGATGATCTGGTCTTCCTGATCCATGAATTCGCCGAAAGCATGGTCGCGTTTTTCCGCGGTCAAATGCTGATCTGCATGGTCATGGGGATCCTCTTCGCGATCGGATTCACGATCAGCGGGGTGAACTTCGGGATTGGGCTCGGACTATTGATCGGGGCGACCAACCTGATTCCCTATCTCGGAACCATCATCGGCCTGAGCACCGTTTTACCAATAGCCTATTTCCAGCCCGATGGCGGATGGGTAACCGTGCTCATGGCGTTGAGCGTATTCGGGATCGTGCAGGTGCTCGAGGGTTATGTGCTCACGCCCAAAATCATGGGCAAACAAACCGGCCTGCATCCGCTCACCATCATCATTGCGATTTTCTTTTGGGGGGTTGCCCTCGGGGGATTGCTGGGAATGATCCTGGCGATCCCGCTTACCGCATTCTTCGTGGTTGTATGGCGCCTTGCCAAACAGAAATACCTCAAGCGTTTCACTTCGGCTGATGAGCAGCCGGATGCCGATTCAGCCGATCGGCCAGCCAGCCCGAAACGAAGGAAAGCAGCCAAACCTGCATGAGCAGAGTGGCCGGATACATATAACGGAAATCCCGTGCGGGCGACGCCACGTAGAATGAGGCGGTATAGCCGAGCGGAATCAGCAGCAGGATCAGCAGGGACACGAGCTGATGAGACCCGGCCGTCAGGGAAGTCCACTTCCATCCGGAATCACGGATTAGCACCCGCAAACAGCGGCCAGTCTTGAGCACCAGCCACAGGCAGATGAGCAGATTCAAGCCCGCCCAAACCGCATGTACGCCCCCGAACCAACGGAGTGGCGAGGCGCTGATCCAAATCGACCAGTTGCTCATGCGTTTGCGAAGGGATGCGGTCGGCCAGCGTTCGCGAATGCCCAAATCGTTCTTAACAATGTTCCGGTCATGCCAGTAGTGAGTTTTCTGTAACCCGAACAACCGCCAGTAGTGCTCCCATTTCACCCGCAACAACTGAACGGGATAACGCTTCCACGCCGCACGATACTCGGCTTCGAGCCTTGGGTTGGGACGCGTCCAACATCCATACTCTTCGGACACAATGAGCGGCCGGTTAAAGGATATCGGGTAAATGTTGGCCCATTGGAAACGCTCCTCCCAACCGGGCTGCAGGCTTTCCCGCGTGTAGGAAAGGTGCTCCATGGATTCCGGGTAGAGCCTGGCCATACCGATGAGGTCCATCATGTATAACTGGTACTTCATGTAGGTGCGGTGGGTGCCGGCCAACGCATGGAGCGTAGGATTCATCCCGACCATGATCACCATCAAAAGCAAGCTGACGCCAATCCTTGATATCAAGCGCTTCACCGGGAACAACAAAACGAGAATCGTAACAAAGAACGGCACCAAAACCAGGGCGTTGTGCCGGATCAAAACAATGCCCAGCATCGCTGCGAAACAAGCCGACCACCGGCCCCATTTGATCCATGAGGCAGAGGTCTGCCCGGAAACCGTTCGGAGCATCCCGATCGACAATCCCCCTACCCAAACAAACAGGATAGCGGTCCATGAATCCTTCCAAAGGGTATTCAGATACCATGGCAAGGGCGACAAGGGACTGGAAAGCAACACGGCAACCCCGAAGGCGATCCATTGGCGAACAGGTACACGCAGCCCCGGAAACCATTCCAGCACCCGCATCGCCGCATACTGAACACCCAGCAAACCGGCCAAAGCCTGGGCAAAGATCAGGTCCCTGATCGTAAGCCCCAGCTTCATCCACGCCTGCAAAATCAACGCCATTGCCACCGGATGCTGATCCCAGAATTGCCCGATCCTCGCCTGCGAAATCTGATCAATCGAATCCGGCGAATAGAATCCCGGATCAAATACTACGCGGAAGAAGAAGGCCACACATCCGAGTAAACCCGCGGTTGGACCAAGCGCCATCACCAGAGCCAACATCATCAGGGCGCGGCCATGCAATGCGAGAACCGTGGACAGCACATCCCCGAAAGGGGGAGCGGGTTGCTCCACAATCAAGGGAGGATCGAGCGCAAGCGCATGCCATGGATCCGGGCTCGCACCGGCTCCGCCACCGAAAATTGACGTATCTTCAACATGTGAACCGGATCCATGGGAAAACCAATCGCAAAGGGCAAAGGAACGATCCGTCTCGCCTGAGATGCGGGTGATCTCAATCACCGACAGTTCATACCTGGACGCATTGTCCACCGGATCGATCCTGAAGCCCTTGTAGGTCCCCCCATCGAGCGGAATCACGATATTCTGGCGTTCTTTGGCGGGAATGCGCCGGCGCCCCGAATCCTCCTCACGGAAACCGGAGCCACGGTCCAAAAAAACCTG
>JAQVLM010000137.1 GCA_028704125.1 Opitutales bacterium | reverse complement strand
TTCGATGGTCAATGCCTGCGCTTCAGCATCCTTTCCCTCAGCAAAGAGTTCCCGAATCCGGGGGAGTGCTTCAGCCGCCGCAGGGTTTGCTGCGCCCGGATTGGGCCAACCCGACCACACACTGTCTTCACATAGCGGAATGCGTTCTTTGACAATGTCTCCCGGCACCAGCATTCCCATGCGTCCGTTTCCGATAGGAAGCCCTTCGCCAATCGGGTCGTCTCCGGGTTCGCTGAACCAAATGGTCGATGCTGGTAAACCGGATGCTACAAGGAACAGGACACCGTTGGCAAAAAAACGGAAGGTGGGGAAATGCATGGTTGGGGAACGGCGAACCGGGTGACAGCGGGGGAATCGCCGATAGTGGAGCTATTTGGCGAATTCCTCGTATGCCTCGACGGCTTTGACGGCATAGGCCAGCGCACGCCCCCCACCCATCATGATCGCAACACTGATGGTTTCGAAAACAGCTTCCTTGGATGCCCCCGCGCGCAGGGCTGAGGCCATGTGGTTGGCGATGCACCCCTCACACTGGGACACAATTCCGCAGGCGAGGGCCATGAGTTCCTTGGTGGCTGCGTCGAGGACACCGGCTTTCATGGAAGCCATATGCAAGGCTTGAAAACGTTGCACGACTTCCGATTGGGCCATGCTGATCTTTTTCATGCCGCTGAGCAACGATTGGTTCTGTTGGGTGTATGTCTGGTTTTCCATTGGCAATGCGTTGTTAAGGATTTGTGCAATAAACTCTGTTATCAAGTGGTTTTGAGAACCGTTGTCTTGGGAAAATCACTGACTGTTGACACTGATTGTTGGGCTCCAATCCCTGCGGCCCCGCAGCATTTCAGGATTCTCCTGTAGCCCGTGGTTTCAGGGTGGGGAACAGGATAGTGTCGCGAAGGTTTTGCGTGCCCATAAGCATCATCACGAGGCGATCGATTCCCACTCCCATGCCGCCGGCTGGTGGCATGCCGTGCTCGAGAGCTGTGAGGAAGTCATGATCAATTTTTTGAATCTCTTCCCCCGCCTGTTTTTCGAAAGCTTCGCGCTGGGCAATGGGATCATTTTGCTCAGAATACGCGGGGGCGATTTCCTGTCCGTTGATACAGAGTTCAAAAACTTCCACGGTGGAGGGGTCATTCGGTGATAGCTTGGCCAGTGGCACCAGTTCCTTCGGAAGGTGAGTTACGAAAGTCGGCTGTATAAGGGTGGGCTCGATGAGCTTGCCGAACACATCGTTGGTGATCTCAAAGTCTTCGGATGCTGGGTCGACTTCAATGCCCAGAGCCGTTGCACGCTTGAGCTTTTCTTCGCGCGAGCGAGAGAACCAGTCGGGGTCCTGCGTCTTGTTGAGGATGAGGTCCTTGTAACGGGCCTCCGTCCATGATCCGGCCAAGTGGATGACATCGCCATCCGGGCGTTGAATGTCGTAGGTTCCGAGGAGGTTCTCACAAATGCGATGGATCATGCTGCGGAAGAGGTCCATCATGCCCCTGTAGTCGGAATAGGCCTGATAGACCTCAAGCATCGTGAATTCCGGGCTGTGGCGCCGGGAGATTCCTTCGTTGCGGAAGACCTTACCGATCTCAAAGACACGGTCGAATCCGCCCACGAGCAGGCGCTTCAGCGGCAGCTCGAGCGCGATCCTCAGTGAGAAATCGCAGTTGAGCGCGTTAGAGCGGGTGAAAAATGGGCGGGCGGCAGCTCCACCGGCCACGGTTTGGAATACAGGGGTTTCAACTTCGAGAAAGTCGCGTGACCAGAGGTGTTCGCGGATTTCGCGCACAATCCGGCTACGTGCCTGGAGGATCGAACGTGAACGGTCGTTGACGATGAGGTCCAGGTAACGTTGGCGGTAGATCTGGTCTTCATCGGCAAGTCCGTGCCATTTTTCGGGCAGTGGTCTCATGGACTTGGAGACCAGCGTGACGCTTTTTGCCCGAACCGTGATTTCTCCGGCCTTAGTCTTGAAGAGCGGGCCACTTACCCCGACAAAATCCCCCAAGTCGTATTTTTTGAAGGCGCTGTAGGCTTCCTCTCCGATTTCGTCCTGTCTGACGTAGCATTGAATCCGGCCATCGCGGTCGAGCAGCTTGATGAAGGTGGCCTTGCCCATCAGACGGAAAACGACGATACGACCGGCCACGGAGACTTCCGGCCCGGATTCGGTGCTTTCATCAAAGAGGGAGGGCACCTGGGCCGAGGTGTGGGTTTGTTCGCAATTGGCGAAAAATGGATTGGAGCCGGCTTCGACCAGTTTGGAGAGTTTCTCCATGCGCACGGCGTAGAGATCGTGGGAGTTGTCCTCCTGTGGATCAGTTGGTTGGGATGTGGACGTGTCGGTCGTGCTCATGATGGAGAATCGATACAGGTATGAGACGTGTATGGAAAGGAATTTTTCATCGGACGGCAGGGCGGGGAAGTCAAGGACAAGGGTGAAAAGTCTTGATGCCAGTAGGATGATGGAGGATAACAGTTGTTTTTGCCATGCCAGGATTTGAGTTATTCGGAGAAGAGGAGCGCCGCGAGGTCATGGAGGTCTTAGAGACCGGGGTGCTGATGCGATACGGCTTTGACGGGGCCCGCAAGGGGCGTTGGAAAGCGCGTGAACTCGAAGCTATGCTCAGCGAGCGCCTTGGCACCAGTCACGCCCATGTGTGTTCCAGCGGGACGACTGCGGTGTTTTCCGCGTTGTGTTGCTGCGGCGTGGGTGCGGACGACGAGGTGATCGTGCCTGCTTTCACTTTTGTGGCCGACCTGGAGGCGATTTTGTTTGCCGGAGCGGTTCCCGTTTTTGGAGAGATAGATGACACGTTGACGCTGTCGGTGGAGGGGATTGAAGCTGCGATCACGCCACGCACAAAAGCGGTGTTGCTGGTGCATATGTGTGGCTCGATGGCCCGTGTGGACGCGATTCGCGATCTTTGTGATCGCCGTGGCCTTATCCTGATCGAGGACGCCGCGCAGGCGATGGGAGCCACTTACAAAGGGCAGGCACTGGGGTCGTTCGGAAAGGCCGGTTGTTTTTCGTTCGATTATGTCAAGACCATCACTTGTGCGGAAGCGGGAGCGGTTGTGACTTCGGATTCCGCTCTCTTCGACAAAGTGCAGGCTTTCACGGACCATGGGCATGATCATGTCGGTTCGGACCGCGGAGCGGAAACCCACCCCATACTGGGGATGAATTTCCGTATCAGTGAGCTGCATGCGGCCGTTGGGATCGCCCAAATGCGCAAGCTGGACCGGATCCTCGCAGTCCAACGCGAAAACAAGAGGATCCTCAAGGAGGCGATTGCGGATTTGCCGGGGGTGACCATGCGGAATGTGCCGGACCCGCAAGGGGACTCTGCAACCTTCCTGAGCTTTTTCTTGCCCGATGAGGCGACCGCCCGGGCGGCGGGGCGCGAGCTTCCGAAGGCCGGTGTGGACGGAACATTTTACTGGTACGATAACAACTGGCACTACATCCGCAAGTGGGACCACATCAAGCAGATGGCGACGCCGCAGCGCTTACACATCAGCTTGGCTCAGAACGCACCCTTATTCACCCGACCCGATCTCCCGGTAAGCGATGGATGGATGAGCCGCATGCTCTCGCTTCAGATCAAGATCGGATGGTCGCCATCGGATCTCGAGCCCAGGGCTTCGCGTCTGCGGGAGACTTTGCAGCGCCTGTTGGGCGCCTGACTGGTCCGGTCAAATTCCACTACCACAATCAACCACTCAACCATCCATCCATGAGCGCAACCATTATTGTTCCCGCCCGTTTGGGTTCCACCCGTTTTCATCAGAAGCTCCTCCACGAAGTGCGCGGAAAGCCCCTCATTCTCTGGACCGCCGAGCGAATCCGCGATGAAGCACCGGAGTATCCTTTGTATTTCGCGGTCGACAGTGAGCGGATGCAGTCGGTTCTCGAAGCAGCCGGTTTCGCGGTTGTGATGACTGATCCCGAGCTTCCGAGTGGTACTGACCGGATCGCCGCGGCCAACCGGACGGTAGGCGCCACCCGTGTGATCAATGTGCAGGCGGATGAGCCGATGGTCACGGGTGCCCAGATCCGGATGCTGGATGCTCTGCTGAGCGATGGGATCGACATGGCCACATTGGGGTGTCCTTTGAACCACGACAAGGACTACCGCAATCCCAATAACGTGAAACTGGTTCGCGCTGCCAATGGCAAGGCGTTGTATTTTTCACGCGCACCGATTCCCTACATCCGGGATACTCAGGGCGTCTACGATGAGGCGGTGACAGGTCACGATGGCGTGTTGACCCACCTCGGGCTGTATGCCTACACCCGCGCGTTTCTCGAGGCTTTTGCATCGCTCAAACCGGGTTTTCTGGAGCAGATCGAAAAACTGGAAATGCTCCGCGCACTCGAGAACGGGTATTCGATCGCAGTCGGGATCACGCATGATGCCTTGATCGAGATTGACACCGAGGAGAATGCGATTGAGTTCGAGCAGGCCGTAATGGAACGGTTCCGACCGAAGGACTGAGGCCAGTGGACGCGTTGGCTTGTCTCCATCTGTGAAATGCATGACTTTTTCTTATAGATATGTATAAAAATCTGCGTGTGGTTCCCCATCTCGTATTTGGCCGGGGAAGTTTCAACCAGCTTGGCGATATCCTTGCCGGGCACCGTACGGATGCGGGTTCGCACATGGTCTTTCTGGTGGATGAGGTGCATGAGCACCGCCCGTTGATGAAGCGAATCCCGATCCATGCCAATGATCTGGTGATCCTTGTAAGCGTGGAACATGAGCCAAAGACGAAGTATGTGGATGAACTCACGCAGCGGATCCGTGAGTATTCGAACCGGCAACCGGACGGGATCATCGGGATCGGAGGCGGGACCACGATGGATCTGGCAAAAGCGGTTTCGTTGATGCTTACGAATCCCGGATCCGCCGTGGATTACCAAGGCTGGGACCTGATCAAGTATCCGGGGATTTACCATGTGGGAATCCCGACGATTTCGGGAACCGGTGCTGAGATCTCCCGGACCACGGTGTTGACCGGCCCGACCAAGAAGCTCGGGATCAACTCGGACTACACTCCCTTTGATCAGATCATTCTGGATGCGGATTTGATTCAAGGAGTATCCAAGGACCAGTGGTTCTACACGGGAATGGACACTTACATTCACAATGCCGAGGCGCTGTGTGGCACCTACATCAACACGTTTGCCAAAGCTTATGCCCTCGAGTCCCTCGAGTTATGCAGGGATGTTTACCTGAAGGATGATCCGGATGCAGACGAGAAGCTCATGGTGGCCTCATACTTTGGAGGGATGAGCATCGCCTATTCCCAGGTCGGTGTATGCCATGCGCTTTCTTACGGTTTGTCCTTCCTGCTCGGTGTCCACCATGGGGTGGGCAATTGTATCGTGTTTGACCAGCTCGATGACTACTATCCCGAGTATGTCGCTGAATTCCGCGAAATGGTTCGTAAACACGGGATCCACATTCCGAAGGGGATAACCCGCGAAGTCGACGCCGCCGGCATGGAGAAAATGGTGGATGTTGCCTTGGGCCTCGCTCCATTGTGGGAGAACGCATTGGGTAAGGATTGGAAGACCATCATGACCCGGGACAAGGTCCGCGCCCTCTATGAGCGGATGTAAGTTGACGATTGGATGGCGGTGATGGGTGCGTCCGGAATCATGCGGAGGCTGACCTATCCGAGGTATCGGATGCTCACCCGGATGGTGGGCCTCTGCCTTTCGATTGTGTTCCCTTTGGTTGGACTGGTGCGGTCCCGATTCCGGAAGCGGGGACGGGAGATGCGCGGGTATCACCGGGGTCTTCCTCCAAAAAAGGGAGACACCAGGCGTTTGTGGCTGCATGCCGTCTCCGTGGGGGAGGTGGAGGTCGTGACCAATCTCGCGCATGCCTTCCTGAGCCGACCCGAGTCCAAGGGATGGGAGCTTTGGGTGTCGACAACCACCTCAACCGGACAAGCCCGTTTGAGAAACCGGCTGGGGAATGTGGCGGCTGGTATGGTTTACTTCCCGATCGACACTCCGGGTGCGACATCCCGTGCGTTGGACGCCATTGAGCCCGACGCAGTGGGTTTGCTCGAAACCGAGTTGTGGCCCAATTTTGTTCATAGCTGCCGGGCTCTCGGCATTCCGGTTTGCCTACTGAATGGGAGGATTTCCAAACGGTCCGTCGGTCGCTATGCGAAACTGAGTTCCCTCATGCCGGAGGTGTTGGGATGCTTTGAGGTTTTCAGCATGATCCATGAGGATGACGCTTCACGGATTCGTGGCTTGGGGGCGCCCGCTGATCGCGTGGTGGTGGCCGGCAACGCCAAGCATGATACCTTGACTCAGCGCCGGAAAAACGCGGATCTCGAGGGTGTCCGGGCGGTTTATGGGCTGCAGCCCGGTTGTGGACCGGTTTTTGTCGCTGGTTCGACCCGGCGCGGCGAGGAATCGTTCGTTATCGATGCCTATCTGGGAATTCGCAAAGCGGTTCCCGATCTGGTTTTTGTGTGGGCTCCGCGTCACCCGCAGTATACGGCGAAAGTGGAAGCCATGCTGAAGTTGCGCGGCGTTGGGTATCGCTTGCGCAGCGGATTGTCCGATGCTAGGCCCCGCCAATCGGATGAGCGTCTGATTGTGGTGGATGGAATCGGCGAGTTGTTCGCATTGTATGGAATCGCGGACGCCGCCTTCAGCGGGGGCAGTCTGGTGCCCAAGGGAGGGCACAACATTCTAGAAATCGCGGTTTGGGAAAAACCGCCGATCTATGGGCCGAGTTATGAGGATTTTCAGGATGCACATGACATACTGGAACTCCATCACGCCTGCCGTATTGTGAAAGACGTCGACGCTTGGATCCAGGAAGCGGTCAGGCAATTGACCGATGGCGGTTATGCCGATAAGGGCCGGGAATGTGCAAAGGCGGCGATGGAGGCGGTTCATGCCGCAACCGATCGGCATGTCGACGTGCTCTTGCGCCACCGGTTTTTGTCGGGTGGAAATCCCCGGGTCTAACCTTCTTTACGTGGTGCGGTCATCGTTACGAATGAATAGCCGCGAAAGTTGTGAGAGGGTTGTTGCTTTCTCCCAAAGTGGGCCTTGAACCAGTGCGTAGAGCAAGACTGCATCGCCAACCGGATTGCTCGCCTGATAGCGCAGTGTTCCGTCTCTCCGTATCGGAAATCCGATTGGCAGACAGAAACGGGCAGGATGGTAGTTCCTGCCCGTTTTCAGTCAGAATCAGTTGAAGGATCAGGCCTCGTCGGAAGCGATCTCAATAACCCTTGAGATGCCGATGAGTTTATCACCGTCCGAGAGGTTGATCAGCCTCACGCCTTGGGTGCTTCTCCCGATAACACGGATTTGGTTTACGGGAATCCTGACGGCCTGGCCTTGAATGGTGAGGAGCATGATCTCATCATCTTCCTTGACCGGGAGTGCTCCGGCGACTTCTGCGCTGCGGATCCCGATGATGCCGCTTCCGCCGCGGCGTTGGATGCGGAAATCCTCGAAGGAGCTGCGTTTGCCGACGCCATCGGCTCCGGCTACGAGTAGGGTTGCCTCTGAGTTGACCACGCCAATCGCTTTGACCACGTCATCGCCCTTGAGCGAAATTCCCCTGACCCCGCGTGTGACGCGCCCCTGATCGCGCATATCCGTTTCCGGGAAGCGGATGGACATACCGTTGCGGGTGAGGATGAACACCTCATCCTGTCCGGTGGTGAT
>JAQVLM010000136.1 GCA_028704125.1 Opitutales bacterium | reverse complement strand
GCATGTTTTGCGGCCGCACAGGCGTGGGCTGATGGTGCGGTGTCGCCCTATGCTTATGAGTTGACCCGCATTCCGGTGACCGAGAACTTCTCGATCCCGATTACCAATTCGATGGTAATGATGTGGGGTGTGTCGTTGGTGCTGATTGTGGTGATCCGGCTGATGGCACGAAAGGCGGCGCTTGTGCCAGGGCGCGGGCAATCCGTTGTCGAAATGATCATCGAAGGAGTTTCGGGCTTGATTGAGCCGATTGTGGGCAAGAGGCTGGTGCGCCCGACCTTTTGGTTGTTGTCCGGTTTTTTTGTGGTGATCCTGATCCACAATTGGAGCTCCCTGCTGCCCGGAGTGGGAACCTTCGGGACCATGGATGAGGATGGGCATTTCCGCTATTGGATGCGTCCGGCGAATGCGGACCTGAATACCACGCTCGCCCTTGCGGCAATTGCCCAGGTGGCCTGGTTCTACTACGTGGTCCGTTATGCGGGCTTGGGTTTCCTGCTCAAGGATTTGTTCGGGAACAAGGCCGATAAGAAGGAAGTACCGCGCCTGATCTACATTTTTCTGTTCCCGATCTTCTTCTTTGTGGGGATGATCGAAATGGTCTCGATCGCGTTCCGTCTCGTCTCGCTTTCGTTCCGGCTATTCGGGAACGTGTTTGGTGGCGAGAACCTGATTGTGAACATGATGGATATGGTTCCGTGGGTTTTGCCGGTGCCGTTTTATCTGCTCGAACTGCTCATCGGGGTGATTCAGGCGACCGTTTTCACCCTGCTGGTGTCCGTGTACATCGGGCTGATTTGCAACCATGAATCAGAGGAGGGCCATGCGCACTGAGGCGGAAGTTCGTTTCCCCACAAACCACATTTTCCGGCGGGCAAGCGCACCCACAAGAGAGTAGCGCCCATCTGCCAATCGAATCACAATAAACTAATCCAGAAACCGTATCATGATCGACCTTATCGCAACCAATCTTCCTATTCTTGCCGAAGCGGCAACTCAGGCCGTCGAGACCGTTACCCAGGTCGCCGGCGTGACTGGTGACATCGGAAAAGGCCTCACCGCCGCACTCGGATGTAGCACAGCTGCCATCGGGGTGGCCATGATCGGCACCAAGGCAGTGGAATCCGTTGGACGCAATCCCGGAGCATCCGGTAAGGTGCTCGTCCAGAGCATCCTCGGGATGGCCCTTGCGGAAGCTATCGCGTTCTACGTTTTGTTCCTCTACTGATTCTTCCGGATTTCGTATCCGCGGGAGTCGTGGTTTAGCCTGGACTCCCGCCACCTTCTTTTTTCGAGACATCCATAACGCATCCCTTGCATGAAAATCTGGTTCCAAATCGCCGCCGATACGGTCGGCACTGCCGCTGATGCTGCTTCGACGAATCCGATAACCCGCCTGCTTGTCAATTTCCATGTCGATACGGAACGTTTTGTAGCGCAGGTTCTTGCGATCCTGATCGTGTTTGTGGCCTTGTGGTTGTTCGCGTCCAAGCCCATTCTCAAGACGATGGATGAGCGCCGCAAGAAGATCTCCGATGGTCTCGAATACGCGGAGGAGATGAAACAGAAGCTGGCCGAGGCGGAGAAGCGGCAGGCCGAGATGCTGAAGGAGGCCGCCCTCGAAGCCAAGCGAATCAGCGAGGATGCGCAGGCGAAGGCCAGGGAGTTGGTTGACCGCAGCGCTGCGGAGACGGCCCGGCGAAATGAGGAAATGGTCGCCCGCACCCGCGAGGCGCTCGAATTGGAGCGCAAGCAAATGGTGGCAGAAGTGCGTGAACAGGTTTCCCGCCTGGTCGCGATCACCTCATCCAAAGTATTGCAGCGGGAGCTGAGCGCAGAGGAGAAGTCCCGGTTTGCGAACGCCTCTTTGAAGGAAATCGCCCAGCAATAGACTGAAGGTCCTTTCCATGCTCAAACTTAAAGACAGACGGCAGCGCATGCTCGTGAAGCGGATGGTGGAACTTTCCCTCAAGGACGGGATTCCGGATTCCGAACGGGTATCGGCTGTGCTTTCCGCAGTTCGCAACCAGACTCCACGCAGCCACCGGACCATCCTTAGGGCTTATCTGGCAGCTATTCGATCCCTCACACGCGAGAGCACACTGGAAGTCGTCCATGCCGGTGCGCTGGATTCGCAAGGCATCGACTCTTTCCGGAAGGGTATGGAAACGCGGATGAACCGCAACCTGATGTTGGATTCCCGCGAGGATCCATCCCTTATCGCGGGATCCCGCGTAACCATTGGCGACCATGTATGGGATGCCAGTTTGCGTGGTCTGATCGCACGTTTGATTGATTGAATCCCCCAACTGCCCCATTTTGAGTATTCGTAAGAACCCCTTTTCCATTCATCACTGATGAGCTCCATAATCGAAACCATTGAAAACGAGATCAGGAATCTCGAAACCGCAGTCCGCAAAGAGAACATCGGGCACATCATCTCGATCGCCGATGGCGTGGCCCGGATCGAAGGACTGTCGGACGTCATGTATAATGAAATGATCGAGTTTCCCGGGGGGATCATCGGTCAGGCGCTCAACCTCAACGAGGGCGAGGTCGGGAGTGTGGTTTTCGGTGACATCAGCGGCCTGAAAGAAGGCGATGAGGTCAAGACCACCGGCCGTTTGTTTTCGGTGCCGGTCGGAATGTGCCTGCTTGGGCGCGTGGTGGATGCTTTGGGGAACCCGATTGATGGCAAAGGCCCGATCGAGGCGAAAGAGTTTTTTCCAGTCGAGAAGATCGCCCCCGGGATTATCCCGCGGCGTTCGGTGAACCAGCCGGTTCAGACGGGTATCATGTCGATTGACTCGATGATCCCGATTGGGCGTGGCCAACGTGAGCTGATCATCGGGGACCGTGCAACCGGGAAGACCACGATCGCGATTGACACGATCATCAATCAGGCCCGCATCAACGATGAGGGTATCGCCAGCGGGGACCCCGAGTTCCGTCCGCTCTATTCGATTTACGTGGCCGTTGGTCAGAAGAACGCCAACGTCGCCCGCACGATCCGGACGCTGGAGCAGGCGGATGCGATGAAATACACGATCATCGTTTCGGCGCCAGCAGCCGACAATCCGGCCAATCAATACATTGCCCCGTTCTCCGGTGCCGCCATGGGCGAATGGTTCATGTCGAAAGGGAAAGACGCTTTGATCGTCTACGACGACCTTTCCAAGCAAGCGGTGGCCTATCGTCAGATTTCACTCATTTTGAAACGGCCGGCCGGCCGTGAGGCTTTCCCGGGAGACGTGTTCTACTTGCACTCACGGCTGCTCGAGCGCGCGGCACGTCTCAACGAGGAAAACGGCGGGGGTTCGCTGACAGCACTTCCGATCATTGAAACCCAGGCTGGAGATATTTCGGCCTACATTCCGACAAACGTGATTTCGATCACCGATGGACAGATCTTCCTCGAAACCGACTTGTTCAATCAGGGGATCCGCCCCGCGATTGCGGTGGGGCTCTCGGTGTCGCGTGTGGGAAGCTCCGCCCAAACCAAGGCCCTGAAAAAGGTGGCGGGCCAGATCAAGTTGCAGTTGGCGCAGTTCCGGGAGTTGGCGGCATTCGCACAGTTTGGATCGGATTTGGATCCCAAGACAAAGGCACAGCTCGACCGTGGAAGCCGTATTGTGGAGCTCTTCAAGCAGCCTGCACTCAAGCCCTTTTCGATGGAGGTCGAGGTGGGAATCGTCTGGGCCATGCAGAATAACTTTTTCGACGACATCCCGCTCGATCAGATCACCCGGGCTAAGCTGAGCCTCCAGGATCATCTGCAGGGCCGCGGATCATCGGTACTGGAGAGTATCAAGAAGAAGAAGGAACTCACCGACGATATCGCGGCTGCACTCCGCAAGACCGTTGAGGAATGGAAGCAGACCTGGTCCAATGACTGAGTTCATTCAGGGATGATTCGCAACCGAGCTGAACAGGCATGTCCAAGATAGCCCACATCAAGCACCGTATCCGGTCCGTCAAGAACACCCGCCAGATCACTAAGGCGATGGAGCTGGTGGCGTCGTCAAAGATGAAACGGGCTCAGGATCGGGCGATCGCGGGGCGGGATTATGCGCTCTTACTGGCGCGCCTGCTGCACATCGCCACCACGCATGCGGAGATCCCGAATCATCCGCTCATGGAGAAACGCGAGGTCAAGCGCCGTGGGATACTCGTGTTGTCGACGGACAAAGGATTGTGTGGCCCGCTCAATGCGAATTTGTTCCGTGAGATTAACAAAATCAAAGGCGAGGCCGATTTTGTGTCCGTGGGGCGTAAGGCAAAGCAATACTTGAGCCGGACCGGGCGGAACCTCGTCGCGGATTTCTCGGTTTCCGATCGAGTGGCCTTTGGCGAGGTTCGACCGATCATCGAGCACATGCTGGAACAGTATCGGAGCGGGCGCATCGACACCTTGGAGGTCGTGTTTCCCCGTTTCATCAACACGCTCATCCAGAAGACCCTTACCGTCCGGGTTCTGCCGATTTTGGATCTTCAGGAGATGATCGACACGCTCGATCTCAAAAAGGACCACAAACATGTCGAGGATCTGGAGGATAACCGGGAGATCAAGTTTGAACCCAGCGCACCCGAGATCCTCGAAAAACTGCCCGACCTTTTCATCAAGGAACAGCTTTATCAGTTCATCGTCAGCGCCAAGGCGTCCGAGCACAGTGCCCGGCGGGTGGCAATGAAGAACGCTTCGGACAACGCCAGCAAGCTGGTGGATTCCCTCATCCTCAAATACAACAAGGCGCGGCAGGCCGCCATCACCCAGGAGATTGTGGAAATCTCCGCCGCTGCGGCAAGTGATTGATTCCCCGGTGTCCAGCGCTCGCACAAATCCAAACCTTTAAGCATCAAACCTTCAGCAAGACCTTCTATCATGGCAGTAACAGGCAAAATCATTCAGGTCATCGGATCCGTTGTGGACGCGGAGTTTCCGAAAGGGCAACTTCCCGGCATCTACGAGGCACTCGAGGTCTTCATCCCCGGAGAGAAAGGTGACCGCAGGCTCGTGCTCGAAGTCCAACAGCACCTTGGGGACAGTCAGGTCCGCACGGTTGCGATGTCGACGACGGAAGGACTCGTGCGTGGGCAGGATGTGAAAGCGACCGGAAAGCCAATTGCGGTTCCGGTTGGGCCAGGTGTTCTGGGACGCATTGCCAATGTTTTGGGCGAACCGGTGGATAACCGCGGGGAGATCAAGGCGGATGCCTATTGGCCGATCCACCGCAACCCACCGGCTCTGGTGGAGCAGAGCACGGAATCCGTGATTCTCGAAACCGGGATCAAGGTCATTGACCTGATCTGTCCGTTTGTGAAGGGCGGAAAGGCGGGTGCGTTTGGTGGCGCCGGAGTTGGTAAGACGGTGGTGATCATGGAGTTGATCAACAACATCGCCAAAGCACATGGTGGATTTTCGGTATTCGCAGGGGTGGGGGAACGTTCCCGTGAAGGAAACGACCTCTACCATGAGATGTCCGAGGCCGGGGTCATCGATCAGGAGAACATCGAGAACTCCAAGGTGGCTTTGGTTTATGGCCAGATGAATGAGCCTCCCGGTGCGCGTATGCGGGTGGGACTTTCCGCGCTGACAATGGCAGAGTATTTCCGCGATGAGAAGAACCAGGACGTACTGCTTTTCATCGACAACATTTTCCGCTTTTCGCAGGCCGGTTCGGAAGTATCGGCTCTGTTGGGGCGTTCGCCATCGGCGGTGGGATATCAGCCGACCCTGAGTCAGGAAATGGGGATTCTCCAGGAGCGGATCACCTCGACCAAGAAGGGCTCGATCACCTCTTTCCAGGCGGTATATGTGCCGGCCGATGACCTTACCGACCCGGCCCCGGCGACCACCTTTGCCCACTTGGACTCGACGATCGTTCTCGAGCGCTCGATTGCGGACCTCGGGATTTACCCCGCGGTGGATCCGCTGGTTTCGGGATCGAAGGCTCTGGACCCTGCGGTTGTAGGGGAAGAGCATTTTGAAGTGGCCCGTGGCGTGCAGAAGGTGCTCCAGCGCTACAAGGACTTGCAGGATATCATCGCGATTCTCGGGATTGACGAGTTGTCGGTTGAGGATAAGCAGACGGTTTACCGGGCCCGTAAGGTGCAGCGTTTCCTTTCCCAGCCGGTGCATGTGGCCGAGGTCTTCAGCGGTATTCCCGGAGTGTATGTTCCGATCAAGGAAACCATCCGCGGGTTCAAGATGATCCTTAACGGCGAGCTGGATGACATCAGCGAAAATGAGTTCTACATGAAAGGCGGCATCGATTCGGTTATCGGGTCGAAGTAAGCCGATACCCTGATATTTGCGGAGGAATCATCCATGGGCCTTACTCTCGAAATCGTCACACCCGAAGGAACCCTGATCAATCAGGAGGCCGACAGCGTTGTGCTGCCGACCTCGATGGGGGAAACCGGGATTTTGCCCGGGCACATTCCTTTGCTGATCACGGTGCAGCGGGGTGAGTTGAAAGTGATGACGGGTGGATCGGTGGATCACATCGCGGTGGCGGATGGATTTGCACTCGTGATCGGCGACCATGTTTCGGTGCTCACCGAAGGCGCGATCGACGTGAAGGACATCGATCTCGCACAGGTTGAAGAGGCACGGAAGCGCGCGGAGATCGCGCTTGAGGAGGCCAAGAACCGTCAGATGGATCCGGTCGAGCTCGAGAAAATGGAGACCAGGGTGCAGTTCCTCATGGCGCAGAAGCTCACCAAGGAACGTAAATACTGAGGATTTTGAGCAAGCGAGGTCCGATCCTTTGCTTCGCGGACGGTTTAATTGAAACAACCGCCGCTCAATTGAACCCAAGGGTTTCGATATAGTTGCGGATCCCGTCCAGCAGCATTTGCACCGCTACTGCGGTCAGCAGCAGTCCCACCAAGGTTTCGAGGGCGTGAATGCCGCGTTTGCCGAGAATAGTGGACAGGCGTCCTCCCAAGCTCAATACCAGCGTGGACAAAGCGGATGCGACCGTGATGGCGATGACCCACTCGCCCGTGCGGTCAGGTGCATGGGACACAAGCAACAGCACGGTGGCCAGAGCGGATGGACCCGCAAATAGCGGAATCGCCAAGGGGAAGATGAAAGGTTCTCCATCCGATGACTCGCCGAAGATACCGTCGGGCCTCCTGAAAATCATGCGCAGTGCGATTATGAAGAGGATCACGCCCCCGGCGATTCCCAACGCATCATCGGTGAGCCGGAGAATGCCCATGAAGGATTGCCCGCCAAACAGAAACGCCATCAGTGCGGCGTAAGCGATCGCACATTCCCGGGCCACGACCCGCGCCCGTTTGGCGGGATCAACCTTCTCCAAAGTGGCGATAAACACCGGAACATTCCCGATGGGATCAATTACGAAAAACAGCAGAAGAATCGCGGATATCAGCGAGAGATCCATAGTGTTGAGTGAATCCGGAGAGGTGGTTCCTGACAAGTCAGCCGGTGTGATTCATGCAGTGTTAACGAGTGAGTCGTATCCCAGAGACTACAAACGTTTGAGAGTTGTCATTTGTTCGTTCGGGCGGGCTTGCAAAACGCTCATGCCATGCACATGTTTGATTCTTTGCCGCAAATGGAGGGTTGTTCCCGATTCGGTTGCGGGGAATGCATTCACAACGAACCATCATGGATTTGAAAACCAAGTATCTTGGACTGGAGCTGAAGAACCCGTTTGTGGTCGGGTCCTGTCCGCTATCCAACCGGCTGGAGAGCGTAAAACGCCTG
>JAQVLM010000135.1 GCA_028704125.1 Opitutales bacterium | reverse complement strand
TTCCCCCAGGCAAAGTCACCCTGCCGGCGACTCCCGCCAAACTGAAGTTGTATCCCATGATGGGAATTCCGGCTGCGCCCATCCGGCGGATTATGGTTTTCACATTTTCAATGTGCTTCGCACGCAGTGGGCCATCCAGCAGGATATCATGCCAATGCGCGGGATCAAAATTCTCGATCGCTTCAAGCTTAAGGCCCTCCGTCTCGACATCCTTGCGCAACTGAACCAGCCCGGCCTCCGTCCACAGGGCCGTTGGATCACCCGCCAGGCCCCAACCGCGGTCCGTTCCCATCGGCTGGTCATCAGAAGCGGAATGGCCGCCACCTCCTTTGAAATAGTCGACGAGGTGGGCCACGATATGCGTAGCACCCGCCTGTTTCGCAAACCGGAAGTTTTCCGGTGTCAGCATGTGACGATACAATCCCAGTCCAATCTTCATATCCGAAACATTTCAAATTAGGAACCATCCAACCAAGAATACGGAAACAGGTGTCATTCTCGAATCGAGCGCAGTGCCGGAACCGACCTCATTGTTCACTCGGGGTACCGGGCACATACCGCAACCTGAGGTTACGGTAATACTCGAGGTCATGCTCAGGGGCACCGACTTCCTCCGGCAATGGCCGGTTTGAGAAGCTCTGAAAATAGGACAAGCAGGCATCCCTCCACCAACGGGACTCCCGCTCTTGCCGGGTCAACAACCGCATGACATGATCGTGGCGCTGCGCATCCATGCAATCTTTCAACCCGCTCCACACTTCCAACCACGATCCGACCGTATCCACACCGCGCTGGTAACGCAGGCAAAGCTCATCCCAGAGATTATTCCCCGATGGCATCGGATGATCCCATGGCATATGGTGAAACCAGAGCAGGTATCGATCGGGGCAAGTGTTGGCATCCGCGAACAGACCCGCCACATCCGGATGATACTGCTGCACCGCACCCGAACCGGAAGCCGTCCGGTCAAATCCGATGCCATCATTGTCCGCCTTGTGATAGTAGACGGCGGTCCAATCCGGGCGGCCCTGATCAATCCAAGGGCCAGGTCCGTAGTGGTGATCCCATGCCATGATATGATGCAAGCCCAACGGCATCATGTAGTCGACCACGGCCGGATGGGATTCCATCAGCATCTTCTGTAAAGGCTCCACCACACTGGCATCATTCGAAAAGGTCATGCGTACCCATTCCCCGGCGACCGCCTCGGAACTCAAGTCCGGATTCCAGGCCAAGCGCCCGAACGCATACCAGTTGGCAGCGGCCAAGGGGTGCCCGGTCCAATTGCGGTTTGTGCCGGTGTTCGCTACGCCCGCAATCGCGCCGGGCAAATATCCGTCGGCACTGTCGGTTCCGGCAATCACCTTTGCGACTGTGGTGCCCTCACCCGCCATCCGGGTATCCGCATCCAGGCATTGCTTCCACATCGGAGCAAGGTAGGCGAGATGAATGGAGGCTCCGAGGTATTCCTGCGTGATCTGCAACTCCAGCGTCTGCCGGGTCTTCGGCATCGCCCCAAACAAGGGGTGAAAAGGCTCCGTCGGCATGAAATCGATCGCTCCATTCTTGATCTGAACAAATACATTCGGACGAAAGGTGCCATCCAAAGGCTGAAACTCGGCGTATGCCTGCATGGCGCGGTCCATCTCGATCTCGGCCGCATAGACAAATGCGCGCCACATCACGGTCCCACCGTGTGGAGCCAGAGCATCTGCCATCATGTTGGCTCCGTCCGCATGGGACCGCCCATAGTCCTGCGGCCCCGGCTGACCTTCCGAATTCGCTTTCACCAGAAATCCGCCAAAATCCGGCACATGCCGATAGATCTCCTCGACTTTCTGTTTCCACCACCCCGCAACCAACGGATCCAACGGGTCGGCCGTTTCGAGCCCTCCAATTTCCATCGGCGCACTGAAACGGGCCGTGAGATACACCCGGACCCCGTATGGACGGAACACGTCCGCCAAAGCCGCCACCTTCTCGAGGTAGGGTTCCGTCAAAATCACTGCGTTTGCATTTACGTTGGTCAGCACGCTGGCGTTGATCCCCACCGATGCACACAATCTGGCATAGTCACGGTAACGTGGACTGATGTAGTCAGGCAACTCGAACCATTCCCAGAGCGAAAATCCTGCGTAGCCTCGCTCAACCGTCCGGTTGAGGTTGTCCCAATGGTTGAGCATACGCAAACCGATCTTCGGCTGGTCGACCCTGTCGAGCCCGTAGGGATACACCCCGGTCTGAACCTGACGAAGCAAATCAAACACGCCATACAGTACACCAATCCCCGAGCGGGCGGCAACCATCACCAAGGGCTTTCCATTCCCGTTTGCATAGGTCCGGACCACGTAGCCTTCGGAGCCGATCTGATCCGCGTCATCCGGACGCAAACGAACCGCGATTTCAGGGTTGCCGTCAATGGTGCCAATCAGGACCCCACCTGAACCCGACACTTCCGGACGAACCTCAGGTTCAATTCCGAGCAGCCCACCCAATCCGCTCTTCAACTCCTCCAACGCCACCTGGACCGATGGATCATCCTCACGGCAGATATAACCGCTCGCGACAGCAGTCCATGCCTGCCTTTGCGAAAGTTGGTCCAGCGGATCATAGCGCAACCATGCACGGTAACCGTCATCCGCGCGCAAAATTCCGCAACCCAAACCACACACGACCACCGCGAGAAGGCATGTGAACTGTGTCAGGAAACGGCAAACCATCCCCAACCGCAGAGGGTTAACGGTATGCAAGATGGGTTTATGAAGAACAAACGGATTCGGTTTCATGGACGCCTAGGGATCAGGGTTGAGTGGAACAGCACGAAGCCTCCTCATCCTGATCCGGAGCGTAAACACAGAAATCTCCCGACACGTGAATCAATCCCATCAGAACAAGCAGACCATCGTAATAGCGATAAAGTCCTGTCGGAGTGGGAGCATCCCACAAATACTGCACAAATGGCAAGCCTGTCTCACGATCAACCGCCTGAGAACCCACCGCAGCCATCGCAAAGAGTCCGGGCGAAGGTTGCTCACTCAATGGTTTTCCATCGACGGTAAACTGATTCGGAAGCTGCGGACCAAATGATCCGAGGAAGCCCAGCACGCGCACGCTCTGCTCCAACTGCCAGGGATCCTTGCCAAACCACACATGATCCATGGCCACATTGGCCAAGGTACGCCATGCATCAAAACGGAAATCCTCGTGTCCACCCAACACATAGGGTTTGCCCTCAAAATCGGAATAGTCCGGCATCAGCCCGGTTTCGGGATGCGCCGACTTGCGCAGCATTTCACGGGCGGCTTCGGCCGCATCAGCCCAAAACGTGCGGTCCGCGTCCGCCCATCGGGCAAAGCATTCCAGAAACGACGGCAGGTGGTAGGAGGGATCGGTCACCCCGGCCCACGAATCCAAAGGCACAAAACGAATCACCTTGCGATTCAGGTCAAACATACTGCTGATGTCATCATGCGAGCGATCCGCATTGAGCATCGCCTTTAGAATAGCATTCGCCTCCGCACGGTAATCAAAGATGCCGTCTCCATCGCCCCATCTGCCGGAAGCGAGGAAAAGCGACATCGCGATCCAAAGCTCACCGTCGGAAGCCGATCCCGGATCCATCTGCGACCCATCCGTGGCACACTGCCATGCGAAATACCCTTTCCGAGGGCCATCGGGATGGCGCATGTAGGTCCACGCCCACTTCCAAAGCCGGTCAAACTCTTCCTGACGGTCCATCTGGACCGCAATCATCATCCCGTAGGACATTCCCTCGGAGCGGACATCATTGCTGGCCACATCCCAGATGTAGGCCATGTCCTCTCCGACCGGGTAGTAAAGACGCTCATTTGCGTCATCACCATAAAACAATTGCTGAAACGCACCCTGGATACGGGTATCAATCTCGGAATCCGACTTGCCCAGCCACTCGCCGAACAAGTTGCGGGAGCACGGATCCCCGCCCGGCCGCGCCACCTCATCGGCAGCACAACCGGGGGGGATCTCCCCTACAACACTGGATATCCCTAGTATTACCACATATATCCAAGAAATCATCACTCAGCTTTGGGTCTTGTTGTCAGCATTCGCAAAATTCTTCCGGCGACCTGCGAGTTCATCGGCAATCCGATAGTTCAGCTCCTTTGAGATCGGGTAGAAAAGCATCAAAACCACGGCTCCCACAAGGAACAGAGCAGGATACACTGCCGAACAATGCATCACCCCCGTCACAGCCGATTCGGTCTGAACCACTCCTGAACCACTCTGGTAACCATAGAAACCGAGCAGCCATCCCTGAACAGCGCCACCTACGCCTAGACCAAACTTCAAAGCGAAAACAACCCCCGCAAATGCAAAGGCAGTAGAACGACGTCCAGTCTGCCATTCCGAGAAATCCGCAGTATCGGCAATCATCGACCAGAGCAGCGGAATGGAAGGACCATAACAAGCCCCCCAAAGAATGCCCTGAACAAAGATCATTCCACTGTTGGAAGCCGGAATCAGCATCAACCAGAATGTGCATAGCGCGGTAGCTGCCAGACTAATCGTGAAAACTGTTTTTTTGCCGAAGCGCATCGACAAGGGCTTCGACAACAACACCCCAACCAGCGTGGTCGCGTTGCCGACCATGTTGATAAATCCGTAGGTCACACCGGATACGTTGCTCTGGTCCTTCTGCAGCAACAACCCGAATGTATCGAGGAACTTCTGCATCACGGTCATGGACACACCTTCATCCGGAACCACCAGATTAAAACGCTGCAGGAAAGCGAACATCGAATCCAGATCCGCAACTTCACGGAAATAAAGCGTAAGCGACCCACCGCGAACCACCAGCATCACGAAGATACACAGAGTTGCGGCAAAGAGCACAACCCAAGGCTTGTTTTTGAAAAGGTCCTTGATGTCCTGCTTGATAGAATTCACCTGTTCGGGATCAGGTTCTACCCGTTCACGGGTCGTCAAAAAAGTAATCAGGAAAAGCACGATCATCACCACTGCAAAGATGCCCATAACAGCAGACCATCCCTTTGCATCATCGCCTTGTCCGAACTTGGCCACCAGCGGCAACGTGAGTCCCGTCACAATAAAAGTCGCCGTGGTTGTTGCCACAAAGCGATAGGTATTCAGACTGGTGCGTTCATCCACGTCTCCGGTCATCACTCCTCCCAACGCACAATAAGGCACGTTGTTGATCGTGTAGAGAAGCATCAGAAGAAAATACATTCCGTATGCATAAACCGTCTGCATGGTCGGCTCGAAGCCCGGCGAAGTAAAGGTCATCCAA
This sequence comes from Opitutales bacterium, assembly GCA_028704125.1. Taxonomy (GTDB): domain Bacteria; phylum Verrucomicrobiota; class Verrucomicrobiia; order Opitutales; family JAFGAQ01; genus JAFGAQ01. The sequence continues at coordinate 2,513 of JAQVLM010000135.1, read as the reverse complement.
AAAATGCCCGCAAACGGCAGAGCAGACCACATCAACCAGGGACGAAACCGGCCCCAACGTGTCTTGGTCCGGTCCGCAATCACTCCCATCATCGGGTCGGTGATCGCATCGAAAATGCGACCCGCAAGAAACAAAGTTCCCGCTTTTCCAGGCGAAATGCCCATAACCTGGGTGAAAAACAGGAACTGATAGGCCATCAGGACCTGAAAGACAAGATTCGCGGCTCCGTCTCCGACGCTATATCCGGCTTTTTCGCCAAAGGATAATTTCTGTGTGTAATGTGACATATTTGGGATAATGTTTGGGGATATTGAAAACAGTCAGGTCATCGCGGATCCGATTCACTCGTCCATCCACAGCACGGTGGTGACACAACGCGGATAATAGCGGCTGCCACACGGCACTCCGGTATCGCTCCGGATCTGGTCGCACATTGCCTGCGAGCCACAAGGCGGCTGGCGTTGCCAATCCGCATGCACGCGGTCCGCCGCCAATGCCTTTGGATTCAAAGCCTCAGGGAAAAGCTTGCGCACCACAAACTGACTCAAGGCAATCTTGCTGAACCAAGTGTTGGTGCTGGTACTGCTGATCTTCCAGGCACCCGTCTTCGCATCCAGGCAGACCCCCGGCTTGAAAATCTTGCACATGTGACGGCTCAACTTGTCCATCAGTTCCTTGAATCGGCCATTCCGATCACAAATGTCTGTCATGCCAAGGTAAACCGGATAGGCAAACCCTTCCACTGCCGGAATAATACGGGACCGGTTTCCACCTTCGAAAACGGCGGGAAACATACCCGCCTTGGGATCGAAATAACCCGACACTGTCTTCGCAAGACGATCCGCGGACGCAGCTGCATTGCGGGAAGCGTCAGCCATTCCGAGTTTTTCAAACACCTTTTCAAGAAGAATCCACGCACCCAGGGTCTTCACAGCCAGGTACAGATTGTTGCGGGCCTGCCCCAGACTCACATCCAGGCTATCATAAGTGGTTATTTCCGCTCCTTCGGCACCGCAACGGGCACTGTCAAACTTCAGAATCCCGTTGCGCTTGGACGCCTTCGGGTGATCCCGGTTCATCATGCTTTCAGCACAGGCTTCGATCACATCCCGGCGCGACTCCAGCCACTCAGTATCGCCGGTTCTGAGCCCGTAGGTTCCGGCTGTCAGCACCCAGTTCAGGAGCTGCTCCATGGTCATATGACTGAAACATCCGGTCAGATTCTCACATTCATAGCTCGATCGTCCCTTCGGTGTGAACGCATGCATCACGCCCATGTCATGGGTAAAGGAGATACCGCCCTTACTCAGCCGTCCACTGGAAACCTTGATCCGGTCCTTATAGGAATAGCGGTTAACAAACTGTTCCAGAATGTTTTTGACCGCCCAGGGAAAGAACCGGATTTCGAAGAACATCTGATCCACCGAAAGATCAAAGGTGTTCATCATGCGGTACTCACCTTCATTCACCACATAGATCGCGCCGTCTTTGCCCCAAAGCAATTGGGAGCTTCCAAAATAGCTATGAGTCGATTGCGCGATGAGGAACTGCTGATCTAGGCTGAGTCCGGATTCCTCCAATTCCCTGTCCCTCAACACTGATAGCCCCTCATAATAGGCGTGATGGGCCAACCCGTGGAGCATCACATCCTCCAAATTCTTAAAACAACGCGTGTAGGCATAACGCGCCGAAACGCCCGTGCTCACCACACCGTCACGGTAAAAACCGAGAACCAGAGGAAAACGGCGTTTTTCGCCGGCTTTCACGCGGAAAATCAAACCGGACTCTCCCCCGATAACCAGCAGGCCACGGTAGTCGCGGAAACGGGGATTCAGGATGTCAAATCCTTGGCGGGTTTCAATTGCTTCATCCGGAGTCGTGGCAAAACCAAATTCGGTGTTGACCGCAAATCCTTGCAGTCGCTTCTCGGTGTCTTCGAGCGGACGGAACAAACGGTCCGGATCCCCTACTCCGAAAACCAGCTCCGCATCTTTCTTCCCCTTGGTGTTATCGTATTCGATCCACGCATTCACATGGGGGGAAAGGTGCTTCCTGGAATCCTCAATGCCCATCTTGTTGGGATCCGGCATTTCTCCAAAGGGTGACAAAATCGAGAATCCAAAACGGCCCTTTGCAGCCGACCAGGAATCGCTCGCCCAACCGAGAGTCCGCTTGGTCTCATCGGAAGTAAGCGGATCAAAATCCGCCGGAGGACGTGCGGTGGCCGCTTCACCGGTAAAGGCGGATTCATTCCACTCGGTAGGCTTGAAAAACGGAAGCAGTCTCCATCTCGAACCCTCCGATTCCCGAAAGCCGATGTATACATTCTGACGCGCCGGCCCCCTCAACGCATGCCCAAACCCTCCGGAACTGTTGATCAGTCCAAGCGTGAAACTTGAAAACGCTCCAAACGGCGAGTGCTGCGAATGGTAGCTCTCAACTGGGGAAGCTGCTGTTTTCTTTGCCATGGAAAATAGAGGAACTCAATCGATACAGACCGGACTATACCATGG
>JAQVLM010000134.1 GCA_028704125.1 Opitutales bacterium | reverse complement strand
CTTTTGGGATATTCACCTGTCTATGCGTTTGACCGGGATCCGGAGGCGGTTCGGGTGACATTCGAGAATGTGGACTCCAATGGGATGCGAGGTGCGGTTGAGGTTGGCCACGCCGGGCTTGAGGATGGATTGGCCGGACGCAAGGCTCCGGTTATAATGGCCAACATTCAGGCCGACGTCTTGGCGATCTATGCCGAAGATATCGTGAGAGCATGGAACCCGGATAAGGGAGTCCTGATCTTGAGTGGTATCCTACACGGGGAGGAACACAAGATCCTGGAGGTTTTTGGTGGGCTGCTTGCGATGACACACGAAAGCAGGCACTTCTCCGGTTCGGTGCATGTCATGGGAGAATGGGTCTCCGTCTGTTATGAGACGCACGAGTGACAGGCTGGTAGCAAATTGAGGACTGGTTTTCAGAGGGAAGTCAGCCAGCTGACCGACTGGTAGGTGATGACGGCGCAGATCCATGCGAGGGTTGTCATGTAGACGAAGGATGCCACTGCCCATTTGGTGCTAGCTTCCGACCGTATGACGGCGAGGGTGGAACCGCACTGTTGACAGAGGGCGAAAAACACCATGATCGCGAGGCCGACGGCAAGAGTGAAGACGGGCTGCCCGGCCCTCGGGCCTTCGGTCCACTTCGAATTCCGGATTGCATCGCGCAGACTCGGTGATGCCTCATCGACTTCTCCTCCCAGGCTGTAAATCACGCCAAGGGTACTGACGATCACCTCGCGGGCAGGGAAGCTGGCCAAAACTCCAAGCGTGATCTTCCAGTCGAAGCCCGCCGGATCAAAGATGGGCTGGATCGTTTTTCCAAGCCGACTCAGGTAGCTTTGCTCGACATAGGCACGCGCGATCTCACGTTCGAATGCTTCGGGATCGATGCGCATTCCGGATGGGTCGTATACCGAGGATGCGGGCATATCCGCCTGAAGCGTTGGATGGGCTTGAGCGAAACGGGCCTTGACTGATTCCGCAACCGATTCCGGTCTGGGATAGTAGAGAAGCGCCCATACGATTAGGGTAATGCTGAAGATGAGTGTGCCTGCCCGGATGAGGAACTCTTTCCCTTCCGACCACATGCGGAGCAAGACATTCTTGATTTTGGGTGCCTGATAATCGGGCAATTCGAGAACGAATGGCTTGGGTTTGTATCCCTTCATGCTTTTGGTGAGGATCCATGCCGTCGGCAGTGCGATTAATAATCCGAGCAGGTGCATGCCAAAGAGCACGAGTCCGGCGATAGCCGGGCCATAGGTGGGCTTGATGAGGGCTCCAATAATCAACACATACACCGGCAATCGGGCCGAACAACTCATCAGGGGCGCAATGAAGATTGTGATCAGTCTGGAGGCCCGGTCTTCGATGGTCCGGGTCGAGAGAATGCCAGGTACCGCACAGGCAAAGCTGGACAGGAGCGGAACAAAGCTTTTGCCGTTCAATCCGGACCATGCGAAGATACGGTCCATCAGAAAGGCGGCACGGGTCATGTAGCCGGTTTCCTCAAGCAGTGCGATGAAGAAGAACAGTGTCAGGATCTGGGGCAGGAAAATCAGAACCGCTCCGACCCCCTCGATGACTCCATCTGTAATGAGGCTTTGCAGCTGAGGGAAGGAGGTCAGCGCGCCAGCGCACCCGTTTTGCAGCCATGATTTTCCCGTTTCGATCCACTGCATGAAGGGTTCGGACCATGAGTAAACGGACTGGAAAACCAGGTACATGAAAAGCACGAACACACCCAAGCCCCAGAACCGGTGCGTCAGGATCCGGTCCACAGACTCGCCGGAGCGCACCCTGGCCCCCTGGGATCGGATGATGCCCTCCATCAGCACGGAGATGTGCTTGAAGTGGGCAATCGATTCAACCGATTGGGGATGGAATCCTCCCCGTTTGAGAATCTGGCGACAGGCGACAACAGCAGAGCGGATCTCCGGCCGTTTCTCGACCAATGGATCCAGTGCCTGAGGGACACTGTCAAAGAGTACGCGCTGGGCTCCCGATTCCCCCAGATGCAGCCCTTGTTTGTCGAGTCTTCTTCTGAGCTCCCCGATCGCATCGCGAACCGGCCCGGGCCAATTGATCCGGACCATTTTCGATTTCTTTTCGAGGCTCGACTGAATGGCTTTCTTCAACTCGGCGATGCCTGCTCCGGTTGAAGCACTAACAGGGATAACCGGCACCCCCAGACGACTGCTGAGCTCCGTTACGTCAATGTTGATGTTTTGGCGGATCGCTGAGTCCCAAAAGCTCAATGCGATGACCATCGGCATCTCCCGTTCCGCGATTTGGGAGGCGAGAAACAGATTGCGGGACAGGTTGGTGGCATCCAACACACAAATCACAAGGTCGGGGGATGGAGCGTTTTCGATGCGTCCGCTCAGGAACTCGAACACGATCCGTTCATCTGGAGATGAGGCGGACAGACTATAGGTTCCGGGGAGGTCCGTTATGTAGACCGGGGTTTTGTCCAGGAATACAATCCCAGTTTTGGTGGTAACGGTGACACCTGGATAGTTGCCCACATGCTGGCGCAGCCCGGTCAGCGCGTTGAAGAGGGTGGATTTGCCGGTGTTGGGGTTGCCGACCAGACCCAACTGAATGGGCCTCGCGGGGGAGTGATGCGGGTGGTTGCTCCGCGTTTCACGATTGGATAGTGGCATGTCGGGAAGGTGAGCTGCGAAAAACCGTTGATCTCTGAATGCGGATCGGAGCTCAGGCAATCAGCTCCACCGAAATGGAACCGGCGTCCTTGCGCCTGACCGAGAAGTTGGTCCCTTCGACTTCGAATTCGAGTGGATCTCCCATGGGTGCCGTTTTGATGAACCGTATGTGTTTGTCCGGCAATACCCCGAGATGCAGCAGCTTCTGGGATACCGGCTTGTCCTGATCGAGCGACACTATACGTGCCGACTGGCCTGGACGAAGTTCGGACAAAGAAATCGGGTTCATGTTGACGAATATTCGGATCAAATTATGTTATTGAGACATTATCTCAATTATGCGAATCTGCAAATGCAAGGCATAATTTTCCAGTTAGTTTGAATGAACATGATCTTGATTCTAGCAGTTAGCTCAGCTGTCGGTTTGGCGGGCGTTTTGGACACGCTCGCGGTGGCCGTTATACTCGTTGTGTGTATCGGTTTCTGTTTGCGTATTTTGACAAAACCGGCGCGTGGAAAGATGGGCGGATGTGCAAAGGCTTGTGGCAGCGGGACATGCGGGATTCGCAGGCCTCCGGTATCGCGATTGCGGTGACAAACCCTTTCATTCTTTGGATTTCTTGCCGATATTGGAATAGGCTCTGCTGCGAACGGGCAGAGGTGCATCTACCATGGCGAACCTGACATTAAAGGAAATTTCGGAGTTCAACCATCCGTTGGCTTTCGCGAGGCAGCGGACGGATCCGGTTAGCCGTGCCAGTGCTTCGGGATCGGTGGGCTCGGCCCTGACCAAGGGTCCCTTGGTGACCAACAGCATGAGTGAGAGCTATTCGCTGCTCTCTGGTTTGACAGAGCGTCTCGGCATGATCCGCAGCAATCTTGTGACGATGCTGCAATTGGCAAATCAGGGTGGGGCTGCCCGGAGTCAGACGGTGCGGGACGAGATGTATGGGAAGCTCAGGAGTTTGAGTGGTGGTGTGGACGACATCGTGGATGCCACCGTTTGGAACGGTGAGCAGATGTTGACCGGGCGTTCCCTGAATCTGAGCCTTTCGCAGACCGGCAAAGGGGGCACTCGCATTGATTTGTCCAGCTATTACACTTCGCGAGAAGATGGACTCAACCTTACCCGGCAGCCGGAGTCCGCCAAGACGGATGTCTACTATGACTTCTACTCGGCCATGCGGAATTCCACTTCGGGGATCGTGGGGCTGGACATCAAATCCGCTTCCGCGAGTGCTGTCGATGCGACTCATGAGGAGCTGGAAACCGGAATCTACCAGATTGAAGTCACCTACATGGGCCCGGAGTCATCGGTCGCATTAAAGGACGCGGATGGTATCGTTGTCTCCAATGTCAAGAACGTCGACCTGAGCGGATCGGGAGTGGAGCAGATTGACATGGGAGTTGGCGTGGCCATTCAGATTGACAAGACACAGTATCTTTCGGCCGTCGACAAATACGACTACGAGACCAAAGGTCCGGCCAAGTTCATGGCCAAGCTCGCGTATGACAGGGTCTACCGGCATGACCTCTACCAGGAGGGGTTCGAACCGGTTTCCACCAACGCATTGTCGGTGACCTCGAACCGGCCCATCCGCGATGCTGCCGGCACTGGCAAACTCAGCATATCTTCAATCGGGCTAGCTGGTGTGAAAGACGATGTGCTCGGACTCGACAGTGGGGTGCACTCGATCCGTGTGAACTACAACGGTGCCAAGTCCTCGGTTGAGTTGCGGGACGCGCAAGGCCGCATCAAATACCTCAACTTCAAGGTGGATCTCAGCGGAGATGAGCCGGTGACGATCGACACTGGCCAAGGTTTGAAGTTCAGCATCGCCAACGAAGGCTATGCCGATGCCAAAGGTCAGCTTAACGCCATTGTCGACTACACACGCGCTTCAAACGACAATACCAGCTTTGATTTCTCGAGTTACTCGAACAATCTCAACGCAGCCATCGACAAGATTGACAAGGATATGCAGGCGCTGGATGTGATGAGCCAGAACATCCTTATTCTCAACAGCTTTCAATCCGGAGGCGGAGGAATGGGTGGACTGGGCTCCGGAACCGTCGCTCTTGGCTTGGTGAACAGTGCTCTGGGAGGCGGATCTGACTTTTTCTCTTCTTCCTACGCCAACACCATTCTGGGTTCTGTCGGGTCTTCCCTGATGGACAATATTTCATCGGCGATGTCGGCCCAAGCTCAGATTTCCTCGGTTCGCGCCTCTTCCACGGTTGCCTGAACTCCAGATTTGATAATGGCCTTGCGGTTTATATTGCATACAATCGCTCCAGAATCGGATGGCAATTCCAAATCAACTGAGTTCAGTTGACGACAGTCCATTCGCCATGGCGCATGATGGGCTCGGGGCGGTCATGCTCGTCCAATCCGTCGATGTCCATTTCCGGTGATCCGATCATGAAATCCACATGGACCAGACTGTTGTTGCCGCCTGCGTTGGCGAAGGTGACATCATCCATTTCCTTTCCACCCTCAAGCGTGAAGCGATAGGCTTTGCCAAGCGCGAGGTGGCAGGACGCGTTTTCGTCAAACAGGGTGTTGTAGAAAAGCAGGCCGGATTTCGAGATGGGTGAGCTGTGGGGAACCAGCGCGATTTCTCCAATGCGGGCGGATCCTTCATCGGTTTCGATGAGCTTGCGGAGGGTGGCTTCGCCTTTTTTGGCGGTGACCTGAACCGCTTTTCCGCCAGAGAAAGTGACCGAGAAGTCGTCGATGAGGGTGCCTCCATAGTTGAGTGGTTTGCTCGATTTCACAACCCCGTCGGCCCGGTTGCGGTCGCCTAATGTGAATACTTCCTCCGTGGGCATGTTGGGCACAAAAGTTATGCCTGAAGTGGAGACGCTTTCGGCGGATTTCCAGATGTGCCCGGCAGGTAATCCGAGGCGCAGATCGGTGCCCGGTCCACGGTAGTGGAGGGTTTGGAAACGGCGTTCATTCAGATATCGGCTGCGTAGTTGAAGGTTGACGATGTGCTCCTTCCAGGCTTGTACAGGATCGGCCTGATCGACTCTGCAAGTGGTGAAGATTCTGTCCCAGAGCTTGAGTTGGCTCTCTTCCGCGGACAATCTCGGGAAGACCTTTGCGGCCCAGGCCGGTATCGGCATCGAAATCACGCACCAAGCGACACGGTCACTCATGGGATAAGCCATGAAGGGCGCCATGTGTTTTTGGCCGGAGCGCATCGCGGCCGCTACATCATCCGGGTTTTGGCTGCCAAGGAGGTCGGGATCAGTTCCGCTGACTGTTATAAAGACATCGCCCCTTTTGGCGCAGGCCAGCAGTGCGTCCGCCTGCCATTCGGGGAAGGTTTCGAAGGAATCCTTTGGGGCATGCTGGAAGCGCGCAAGGCTGAGTTGGTCATCGTGATAAAGCACCGATACCAGCGGGGCCCCGGCATCGTAGGCGCAGGCGGTGATTTCCCTTACAAGCGGAGCGGCTTCGATCGGCGCCCTTACCATGAGACGCTGCCCTTTCTGGAGATTGACCCCAACATGAACCGCGAGACGGGCATATGCTTGCAAAGACTCAACAAAGGATTTGCTCATGCCTCTTATGTTGATGCCTGCGCCCGAGATTGCAAGCGCGCCCTCCATGCCAATAACGGTGAAAGAGTACGAATCTATTCTGGTCGGAATTCAAAGAAGCCTGTAGGCTCGCGATCGGAACCAAAAAGGAATCTTACATAGTTGCATGGGGGGCCTTGATTTGTCCATGCGGCCCAGTGAAGGGGATGATGAATCCTGAGAATGGGCGGGGCCGAATTGTTTCACGGTTCACTTTCCGGAAATTGAGTTTCGAGGGATATGGGCTGGGGATTGAAGGCTTGCGTGGAGCGGAGTTTATGCAATTGTGGGGCGTAAGAGGAACTACATGAGCGGAAGAGAGATAAAGCTGCGGATCCGGGAGAGGGGCTTGGTCCTTTGGGCCGGGTTGGTGTTCGGCGTTGTGCTGGCTTCGGTGCTTTGGCTGTGGCGGACCTCAGCTGATGGATTGGTGGCTGAGATCCGGGTGCGGGACAAGGATGTGTTCCAGGTGTTCTATGCCACGGATGAGAGTGGGCATGGGTTTTCGGAGGAGCAATCGGTCCGGGTGGTATTGGATCGGTCGGAGGGCTGGCAGCGGATAAAGGTTCCGATGGAGCACCGGCAGGTGACGGGGATCCGGTTGGATCCGGTGGCTTCGGATCGGGAGTTTTATTTGAGAGGGGTGCGGTGGCACCGCAAGGGCCGTTGGCAGTCGAATGCGCTGTTGGAGACGGATGCTGTTGAGCGTCATGGAATAGTATCGATGGAGGCGGTGGACGGGGAACCTAGGGCATGGCTGATGCATCCGGATCCGAACCTGAAGGATCCCGTGCTGGTGATTTCGGGTGAGGTGTTGAGTCCGCCGATTCCACAACTCAGGCGCTGGATTTCCTTTGGTCTGGTGGCGCTTGGGGGTGCGGTGTCCGGTTTGATTGTGTTCCGTTTGCTGCGGGGGGTGCTTGAACCCGCATTTGCCGTGGTCTGGCTCGGCTGGCTGGGTTTTTCGTCTTGGGTGTCCCGAATCTACGGCCGGGTGCATGCCGCGGTGGATGCCTGGTGCATCCGTTGGCGTTTGCTCAATCCGGTGAGCTGCGGGGTATTTGCCTTGGTGGGCGCTTTGGTTGGTTGGTATCAGGTGCCCCGGCATCTGGAATCGGGTCTCGAGTTGAGGCTGCGCATTTCCACGGAGGCTGCGGACTACGTCCACGTATACTGGGATACCGGCAGGGGAATGAATGGCCGTGATGCGAAGCTGACCTGGTTGAGTCCGGAGATTATGGAGGACTGGATCCACGTCGCGATCCCGGTCGAGCAGGTGAACCGTATCCGGATCGATCCGGCCGGTAAACCGGGAAAGGGTTGGATCGGGCCGGTGCAGATGCGCAGGCCGGGTGGGGCGTGGCACACGCTGAGCATGGATGATTTTGAGAAGGTGAAGCATTTTGAGGTGCTGTCGGGCTCGGGGGACAGGGTTGAGTTCAATGTGCCAGCCGAGGGGCCGGTGATCATCACAAGCGCGATTCCGGATCTGCCCGTGCGCAAGTTCACGGTTCCGTCCCCGTTGGCGGCGGCGTGTTTTGGATTTCTGGTTACCTTTATCGGCTGCG